>DATLWP010000095.1:0-10664 GCA_035576265.1 Candidatus Polarisedimenticolia bacterium | reverse complement strand
CGCTGCGCGAGCAGGGCTTTCGATGGGTGAATCCGTTCACGAGCGTTCGGCGCATTTCGCTGCGCGTGCGAAACTTCGAGACCTCCAAGTTGAAAGTCAACGATCTCGATGGCAACCCGATCGAAATCGCCGCTGTGGTGGTGTGGCAAGTGGTGGATACCGCCGAGGCCGTCTTCCAGGTGGACAGCTACGAGAACTTCGTGCAGGTGCAGAGCGAATCGGCGCTGCGCACGATGGCGACGTCCTACGCGTACGACTCCCACACGGAAGGGGAGATGAGCCTGCGAAGCCACACGGCTGAAACCGCCGAAAAACTCAAGAAGGAGATTCAGGACAGGCTGGCGAAAGGCGGCGTGGAAGTGATCGAAGCTCGGATCAGCCATCTCGCCTATGCGGCGGAAATCGCGAGCGCCATGCTGCAGAGGCAGCAGGCGTCCGCCATCGTGGCCGCGCGACAAACGATCGTCGAAGGCGCGGTCAGCATCGTCGAGATGGCGCTCGATCTGCTGGCCCAGAAGAAGGTCGTCGATCTCGACCCGGAGCGCCGGGCGGCGATGGTCAGCAATCTGCTTGTGGTACTGTGCGGGGAGCGCAGCCCGCAGCCCGTGGTAAATACGGGAACGCTCTATTCAACCTAGGACGTGAGCGTGGCAGAGCGAAAACCATTTTTACTGCGGCTGGATCCGGCAACCTATACCGCGCTCGAGCGCTGGGCAGCGGATGAACTGCGCAGCCTCAACGCCCAGATCGAATATCTGCTTCGCCGCGCCCTTCGGGAGGCTGGCCGATTGCCTCGACCAACCTCGGCGCCTCGGGAGGAAGCTTCGTCTTCTTAGCTCTCATCAGATTTCACAATCTGATTGTGGAATCAAAGCAGGCGGCGCAATTTCATTGTTACGGGGAAAGTTTTCCCGTCGCGTTCAATCAGCAGTGTGTAAGGACGGCCGAGCTGATGAAATAGATCGCGGATTTCCGTCAGCGTGAGATCAGCGGCGGGCTCGTCGTCCACACCTGCGATCACGTCGCCCTTTTGAATTCTTGCATCCGCTCCAGGCGTACGGGAATGCACCTGGGTCACTACGAATCTTCGCAGATTCGACCCGCTCGCGATGATCGAAATACCGCTCATATCTTCTCGGTCGTAGTCATGGATGTCGCTATTGGGGTCCAAGATCATTTGCTGATGCGCGTAATCCAAGATGACCGTAAAGCGTCGCAGCATTCCCGCGCCGATTTCGCCCGCAAGCCGCGCATCGCCGTCTGCAGGCCTATTTGCCTGCGAAAATTGCGCGATCGGATCTTGAATCACGAAGGGACCGAGCTGAAATGATTTCAGCCTTGCGAGGACAGCGTTCCCGCTTTCCTCCAGCGGCAAATCGGTTGCGGGAATCGTCCTGAGGCGCGAAGTAAACAGGTGATGCGCATCCGCGTACTTGTCGAAGATAAGAACCGGTGCATCGAGGGCCGTGTCGACCGCGAAATTAGCCTCCAAAGCCTTACGCGTCACGTTGACTGTCGCCTGCACAATCGGCATTCCCGAGGTCAGGGTCAAATGAAATTTCGTCCCGTGGCCGGAATACCGGTATGCGGCGGGATCGTAGAGCCGCGCCGTCTTGCGCGCGTAATCCAGTTCGACGACAACGCTCGCCAGAAAATCATTGCCGAGCGTTCCTTCGTAAGGGCGTCCCACACGCGCGGCGAAGGTTTCGTTCGCGACGGCGGCAAGGGCCGGCAGCGAAACGTCCACCCCGCTCAAATTCAGAGTTGGCGCGTGCAGGCTGGCGATACCCACTGCCGCCGCGCGGCCCGGATCGATCGAAGAGGTCTTCGCCGTCGAATCAAGCTGAAACAGGGACGGCCCACCCTGATTCACATGCACGGGCAGAAAGACCAGATGGCCCATGAACTCGGCCGGAATTTCTGCTGCGTTCCCACCGAAGGCAAATCGCACGGATGAAACAGGCTGTTGCGCGGAGGCGGGATCCGCTTGCGCGCGTGACGCGCGCTGCGCAGCCAGCCCCGTGAAAAATAAGCAAAGGGCCAGCAACACAATGCAACCGGCGGCGATCCGCCGTCTCATACGACCTCCGCGGGCGCCCTCGAACCCCGGAGCGCGACGCCCGAGATTATACGAGCAAAGTGCGCGGCCTTAAAAATGGATTGAAGAACGGCGAAGGCGAAGAGGACTTAAGGTCCGGGGGCCAGATATCCTTCGCGGGCAAACGCGCGGTACTTCCCTCTTTTGCCCGGACGATTTTCAGGCTGGCCTCTCTTGTCGAGAATTTCGACGGTGAGCGGATGGAATTGCCCGTCGTGCGCCGGCACGATACCGAGCACATATTGATGCCGCAACGCGGACGCGATTTCGCGGTAGATCGGGACGAAATCCTTGTCCGATTTGGGGAAATACGCGCGCCCGCCGGTCATCGTGGCAAGCGAGACAAGCGCATTATCGGCCCTTGCGAAGCCAGTCTCGCCGCCGTCCGCTCGCGATGTGCCAGCTTCTTGTTGATGGGACTTGGGCGCGCCGCGGCTCGCCTTCGATTTCTTGTCTCTGTCTCCGCGCAGGGAGCCTCCGAGCGCCACGGGGAAAATCACTACATCCGACCCGCGAAGTTTTCGGACCAAAGCATCCCAATGGGCCGGTGGGGAAGAATCCAGCCCCGTCGTCAGCAGTACAAGCGCCCGCTTGCCCGTTACGGGCTCGAGCCAGTCCAGAACGGCCGAAAGCGAGTCGTAAAAATTAAGTTCGCCCATGCCGATTGTGTATTGCAGTTCGCCCAGAGCCGCGAGAAGCGCGGATTTCTGCTGCGTGAATTTCAGAAGCACGTGAGGTGCCTGGTCGTACGTACCGAGGGCCACTTCGTCATTCGCTGCTAGGCCGTCCAGGAGAGCGTAGGCGGCCGCGAGGTGCTCGTTATGGATCAGATAGACGGCGGGGCTGGTCTCGATCAACACCAGGACCTGTGCCGGGTCCTCCACCGGCGCGAATGCGACAATCGGCTTTTCGGCGCCGCTATCGAGGATGCGAAAATCGTTCGCAGACAGGCCGCCGAGAAAATTCCCGTGCTTGTCGAGAACGCTGACGCCCACCCTCACAAGCTCCGCGCTGGTTTGGAGCGGCGTTTGTGCCGAGTGGTCCAATTTCTGTGCTCTGCAGGCGGGCAGGGCCAGCGCAGACAGGCACACCAAGGCAGTGCACGAGAAAGGCGCTCGGAAGACAAAATACGACTTACTGAAGGTAGGAATCAAAGTACACGCCGCTTGGATCCTTCCACCATCCGGTCAATGTCATGTGAAGATGGCGCAAGATTACCTCGGGTTTCAGCAGCTTCAGCCAGGTCACATCGGGCGGGTGCGAATCCTGGGGCCGCTTGGCGGCGCGATCTTCCAGGTTCGCCAGCAACTTGTCCCAGGGTATCTGCGTGATGTCCGCGCCACTCAGACCCGAAAGCTTCTCGGGCAGATACGAGCGCATCTGGACGTAGTCGATATTCGCAAAAATTCCGCTCGCCTGCGCCGGGCCAGTTTGCGAGCCGAGCTGCGTCACGGCGTGCCGCAACATGGCTTTTTGCGGCGCAGCCAAGATCATTTGCGGGGTGACCGCCACGTAGTAAAACCTCCGCCGCCTCATTCCGGTATTCGAGTCGCGATAAGGATAGGAGATATCGAGGTAGGTTGTGCTGCCGGAATAATCCTCCGAGGCAATCATCGGTCCGATGACAGCGCGCAGGACGCGAAGAACAGCCTCCGGTCGTTGAATCGTGGCGGCGAACATCCGCTGCGGCCTGCCGTCGACGGAATATGAAGAGACCGAGGCGACCTCACCGGTAAAGAGCCCAAGCGCCTCGGCGACCGGCATCCCCAGGAAGCCCTGAGCCAAATCTTCGAACACGGTAAGGTTGGCGGTCTTCTGTGGAGGCAGGCTGGCAGCCAGGGCAGCGCGCATGAAGGCGTAGGTCGCCGTTAAGTTCAGCCGCGACAAAGTGAACTCCGAGCCCGCGCTCGCGATCTGCTGCATTTCAAAGCCCGAGCTGCTCGGCGCCGCCAGATCGAATGGACCTCCCGGAGACGTGTCGCCGAGGACGGCGCCTCGAAAATGCGTCGCCTCGCCTGCAAAGCTGACGGCGCCCTCCGCCACATGAATCCTTTCCAGATGCAGATTTCTCTCGAGTTCGGCGCCGACGTTGCCCTTCGCGTCGGGGGGAGACCACCGGCTCAAATCCGGCATGCGGGCGAAAAATTCGATGGCGCTTTCGGGACCAAGAAATTTCCGCGCTTCGTGGTATTCAGGAAGCTGATCAAGCGACCGGGCAGAGTGACCGGCGCCGTGGAAATTCGTGACCAGATCCTCGATCGTCTGTTTCTGATCCGACATCAGGTAATAGTTGGCCGCCCGCGCAATGTAGAAAACATTCTTTCTTTCCGGTCGGACTTCCACAGAAGTTCCGTCGAAATCGTAATGTGTGACTTCGGTGCCCGCAGGAACGTGAGTGTCCCGCGAGGCTCTCCACTTTTCGATCAAGTCCGTTTTTCCGGTAGCATCGTAGACCAGAAAAAATCCGCCCGGCCGGGTCATGCCGCCTGGCGGAGAGGATCTCGAAGTTTGCTCGTTCTCGACGAGACCGAAGGCCACCGGATTGACGAGCAGCGATAGGAGGTCCAGCGGGGCGATGGCCGAGGCCGAGCTGCTTTGCCCCCGGTTGCGCTGCTCGACATTTGACGCCAGGGCCACCCAAACAGGAGCCAAGTCCGGGTCTTCGAGAAGCTGCAGGACGTGGTTCTTCTTCTCTGCGCCGCTGAGGAATCCCATCCCGCGCCACTCGATGTAACAGACGGCGTTCGGCGGCAAATGTTGTGCCAGCGACGGCGTCTGTGCGAATAGAGCGGCGCCCGGGACAAGCGAAGCCAGAAGAACCGCCACCAAGGAGATGCCGCACAACCGAGAATGTTGCATCCGCCCGGCGATCATCAGCGCCTCCTCCGGTGATGCCTGGGATTTCCGATGATCCCAAGCACGGCAGGAGCTACGAGACTCCTGCCCTACAGCATGACACGACGCGGGCAAAATCGCGGCGGAATCTAAATCCGCGGTTCAGTATGCGGCAACGCGGAGACTAGCGGCCGGGCGGCGTACCGGACGCCGCGGGTGCCGCGGCGGACTTGGGCGTACTGAGATATCCCTTGGCCACCTGCTTGGTAAGATCGAACACCACAATCTCGTATGGGACACGCGCGCCACGGACGTAGAACTGGACGGGTTCGCCGACTGTTTTGTCCTTTTTCTCAATGTTTTTGTCGTCGGCAACCACGTTCAGCGTGTAGCGATAGTGCTTGGTATCGGTCTTGCGCAGCGCCAGTTGAATGGGACCAACTTTTTGCGGGTGTTTCGACTTGGTGAGTGAGAACTCGAAGATGTCGCGCTGGTTCATGCGCTTCAATTCTTCGACTTCATCGTGATTTCGGGCGATCAAGCCGCTCTGGACTCCGAGGTCGCCGATGGTGCTTTGCAGCCGGGTCCTGGTGGCCTCGAGGTCAGCCTTGTTGGCCGCGACATCGCTCTTCGTCCCGCTCAGCTCCGTAGCCACTTGCCCGAACTTGGTGGATGTGTCCGCCTGGACCTCGCCGATTTGCTGGCGGAGCTGCGCGTCGCTCTTCCGCTGTTCCTTGCGGACGGTTTGTGCGAGGCCACGGGCGCGCGCCAGTTCGTCTTCCGTCAGCCCGAGCTTTTGCGACGTAACGTCCAACTGCCCTGCCATGTCGGCGAGTCGCCCGTTTGTCTTGTCGAGCTCCGCGGCCAGCGCCTGCGTCTTCTTGTTCGCTTCGTCCTGGCTCTTGCGCAGCGATTGCCGCTGAGCGTAGGTCGTGTAGAGCAGGAAAGCAACTAGCGCGAACGCCACGACAAACAGTATCGTCACCCACCGCGGCAAGGCCGACGCCTCGGCCATTGGGGCTTCGTGAGGTGAATTGGGGGTCGAGCTCATGGGATCTCCTTGGCGGCCAGCGCCGCACGTTGATCCGCCGGATTATCTCCGACTCGGGGAACGATGTCCATCCCCAGCGCGACGAGGCCATCTCGCCTCCACCATAGTAGTCAACCCGCCTCGCGGAGTAAACTCTCCGGTCACGCGGCACCATGCGGGGCGGATCGTCGCCACAATGTCACGCAGCATCCGGTTGATTGCATTTTCATAGAAGATGCCCAAATTCCGATAGGCGAGCAAGTACATTTTGAGGGCCTTCAGCTCCAGGCAGAGCTTGTTGGGCTGGTATTGAATGGTGATCGTGCCGTAGTCCGGAAGGCCCGTCTTCGGGCAAACGGATGTGTATTCCGGGAAACGAATCGTAATCTCGTATCCGGGAAAATGGTTGGGCCATCCCTCCAGCCGAGGGAGCTTTGCATCGATTCCGGCGCGCGCGTGCTCCGCAGTGTAGTCAGGCATCGGAATTGCCCTCGAAGCTCGATCTCTATGTTACACCGATTGAAGCGTTCTCGATGATGCCAACCGTTGCTCGGACCCGCAGTTTTGGTTATTCTTGCGCGCGGTACCACCGAGGCGGTTCGATTCGATGATTTGCCCCCAATGCCGAAGTGGAGACTGTTATCGTTCCCACCGCGAGGGGATATTCGATTTCCTGTCCACAGCGATCGGATTGCGGCCGTGGCGGTGCCAGACCTGCGACCGGCGATTCTACGCGCGGCGCGTGGCTCTGTCATTCTCGCGCTATGCCCATTGCCCGAGATGCGGGAACTTCGACCTTGAGCACATTGTGCAGGATTTGGTGGAACGCGGCACTCTGGTCTCTCTGAAACGCTTTCTGGGATTTCCCGCCTACCGCTGCGACCCTTGCCGTCGGCGATTCTTCAGTATCCTGCCATTTCGCCGCATTCTTCCGTCGACATCGCCTGCGGAATATCGCATGGTTCGCGACAACTAAGGGAAAAGTGGAAGGCGGCCTGCTTTTCTGGCCGGCATGAACTTCTTGCTGCAGCGCACCCGGCAGGGCACGATTCGGGCTCGCGGTGTTGACAAACCAAGCCGCGTGCGTGCGCTTTGGCAGTGATGCGAGCGCGAACGTGTCCCGCCGTGTTCCCCGGTTCTTAGGTTCCGGGCGCGTGGCCCGCGTCGGGGCCACCGAGCGAGACCAGCAAACGGCGAAGTTTCGCGCGGTCACTCAGTCCCATTCCCACCATCTCGAATCCGGCCTGATGCGAACGGACGAATCGCACAACCGTTTGCATGTTGATCGAGCGCAGTCCAGCGGGAATCTTCAGCGTGGCTTCGGTTCCCACGGTGAGTTGGATATTGCCGGTAAGCAGTCCCCCATCGAGGCTCAGCACGCTGATCGCCGAGGAATATCTTCCGTGTGGCGATGTGATCACCGCCGGCACATTGCGCGGCAACCGGATCCGGCGATACCGGCGGTGGCGCACAACATCGCGCTCCGGAACCGGATCGAGCGGTGCAAGCACCAGCGCCTTCGCATCGAGGCCCGACTGCGGCACGAATGCATGCACCCACTCGGGGTCGAGCTTCCTGAGTGCTCGGGTTGCGGCCGTGCGGATCTCTTCCGGATACGCCCAGCTGAAGGCCTTGCGCATCTCCACGAAACGGCGCAGGTGTCCGATGGCAGCGCTCGCCCGCATCCGGCCCAAAGCTTCGATGGCCTTGACGCGAAGGTAATCCGGACCCTCCGGCAGAATCTCTCCGTCGGCAAGCCGCAACAGTTTCGGTGCCGTGTTTGCATCCCCGCACATCCCGATCTCGTCGAGCGCCAGCGGCAAGACCATGGTGTCGAGCAGCTCGAGGCTATTCGCGAGCAAGCGGCCGCGCTCCGGAGCCCCGGCAATCGCAATCTGACGAACTACCGCGTCCTGAAAGTTGCGGCCTCCTTGTCGCAGACGCTGCGGCAACACGTCGTCGACTACCGTCGGATCGTGACGACTTAACAACCCGACCACCGAAGCCGCTTTCGCAGGTTGTTCGGACTTCAGTACCTCCCGCAAGTGCCTCGTGCAAGCATTCCCGGCGGCCTTCGCCAACTGAACTATATTTTCACGCTCCGTACGCCGCCCCGCGCGGGCCAGCCGAACTGCCAAGTGCTCGCCCGCCATTTGCGGTAGGCGAATTAAAACTCCCGCGAACCCCTCGGGCATCGCCTCCGCTGTCAGCACCTCTTCGATGAATTCGGGCAGACGATTCTCCACACCGATGCGCGGGCGCAAGCTCCGCGCCCAAGTGGGCCGGAGTTCCTCAAGGTCGGAGAGTGAATCGAGTGCCTGCTGCATCGCCCAATAGAAGCGGCGCTGGGCCGCTTCCTGGCTCAACCGTACGAAGGCTGCGCTTTGCAGCGTTTGCAGTTCCGCGTCCTTTTCCACGGCCATCTGCTGGGCAATCCGGGCGAGCACGTCCTGCAACCTGCGGCTCGCAGCCTTGCCATAGACCTCCGCCAACTGCGCCAAGCCGATTGCGGCCTTCTTGCGCGCCTCCGCGTCCTTGTTTCGCACGCACGTCGCGTATTGCAGCAAAACGACTTCCGCCGAATGGGCGTCGCCGCGCTCGAGCAACGCTTCGACGTATTGCTGTACGTTCCGCGGCGGGATGCACCATGCCTCCGGTGACATTAGCACGGCCCGCTTGCCCGACTCCGGCACCCCAGCCCAGAACTGGCGATCGAGCACATCCGCGTGAGATTCCAGCGTAAGACCGGCGCCCGCCATTTTTTCCTCGCGCGCCTTGAGGAGTTTGCGCAATGTCGCAAGTTCATGGTTCATCTTGTCGAGCAGCTGCCGCACTGCGTTGACGCGCACTTCGCCGCGCTGAAACCGGTCCAGCGCGAAGCGAATGGCGAGATCTTCCGCCAAGCGCAGCAGCGTCGCTTCGTCCACCTTTTCCGCAGGGGTTTGCACCGCTAAGGTCGCCAGCGCCTGTCGCAGCGTCTTTTGAGCGTCGGCAGAGAGCGAGGCAGCCTTGTGTTGCCAATCCACCTCTTCGAGCGGCCCGGCAGTCTTTCCGTGGACCGCCTCACCCAATTGCGCGAGCCACCGCAGCAGGTTTTGTAGATCGCCCTCATCGAGCGCCGGCACGGCTGGGGAGCTACCCGTCGCCGCACCGGCTCCGGGACCGCTCGGCCCGCCATGGGCTCCTTCGGCGGCGACGATCAGCTGAATCATCTTCTCCGGGCTGCGGAACCAATCCTGAACGACGTCGACGTCGGCACCTAGCGTCTTAGCCGCTAGCTGCGCCGCCAAACGCACATCGGCAACGGCGGCGTCCTCGGCGACAAATCGAATCTCGTTTACGCAAATTCCCGAAGCGCCACTCTTCCCGAAGCGCAGTTCGAGGCGCTCGTTCAGCAAACGGGCTTTGGAGCCCGCCTCCATGAATGCCCGCACAAGTTGCGCGAACTCCTCGCGCTCGACATTCGGGTAGAAACAGATGCTGCTTACGCCGGTGCTGGTAAGCAGTTCCGCAAAACTTCGTTCAGCTGGCGTGGATTCAATGGGTACGCCGTCCATCAGCAACTGCGAACCCGAGGCACCCAGTAAAAGCCGCGATTCCCTCGCTGCCCGCACGGCCTTCTCCAGCTCACTCCAAGTCGCCTCGAACTGAGCGGCTGCACGGGCATGCTGTAAGCCATAGAGCCGCGACAACTTAAGCAGTACGTTCAGGCTGTGCACGAAAGCCCGAGGGCTGGGAGCCGTCGACTCGCTGGGCACGGTCATATCACCTAAAAGGGCCATCAACTCTGCCTAACGAATCGACTGTACTAGAACCACTGGCGATGGATATGGTACAGAGGTACCGGGGTTGCGGATGCTGCAATGGGCCAGAAAGCCGCTAGGAAGGCAGCCGGACTTCCACGTCCAGCTTCGCAAGCACAGGACGCACGCGCCGAATCACCTCGCTCGCCCAAAGTTTCTCGGTAAGCAGCACGAGCGAGCCATCTTCAAATCCACACACGGCACAAAAGAAGTATTTCGGGAAGGCTGAATGGTAGGCATCCACGCCGCGCCTCGCCAGCTCGCCCTCGAGGGCGGAATCGGCGCCAGGAAGCACGCCTCCGGCGCGCGCCCCGAACGTCTCGCCTTGGAAACGCTCGATGAGGCTGACGAGCGCGGCAGGCTCCGGCGCCGGAATCACGATGGAGCGCTGGCTGGCGTCCCGGTAGGCGATTCGGTGGCGCTGGCAGAAATCGCGCACGCGGTCGAGATGGCTGAAAAAGTCGAGCGCCCAAGGCTCCTGCCCTGCCGTCGCCTGCAACACGCGACTCCAGATGCGCGCCGCATCGCTTCCGCGCACTGGCTCGCGGTTCTCATCCGCTTCCACCAGGTCAAGCCCCACGGCCCGCACGTCCTCACCCAGGTCGAGCGCCTCCACGTCGAGCAGGTACACCTATTCCTCCTCGTCGGCGCCGTGCGGAAATTTCTTCTGGAATTCAGGAGACTGCTTGCGCATTTCCAGCCAGTCGAAAAACGCATCCGGTGTATCGAGCCAGATTCCGAACCACTGCGCGATTTCCTCCTTCTCGGCGCGCCTTTTTTCTTCCACCTTGTGGTTCCGCGCAATCATCTCCGCGCGGCGCCGCCCCAGGCGCGCAACCTCCCGCACGCGCTCCGCAGCGGCGCGTTCCCCTTCGGTCCTGAATTTTCGCAGCAGCTC
>DATLWP010000094.1:0-18562 GCA_035576265.1 Candidatus Polarisedimenticolia bacterium | reverse complement strand
CCTGGCGCAGGCGCAGCCAATGGGTGCGCAGCTCGCGCTCAACCTGGGCGCCGTGCAGATGCATGGGGACTTCAAGTCGGTCGAAGAAGTCGTCGCCCAAGAGCATCCGGTGATGCCTCTTCATGTCGGACATCTCGATGGCAAACACGTCGGCTGAGCGTCTGAGTTCCGCCATCGTAAAAATGTGCGGCGGGGGGTTTCCCTGGCGCATCCACCACTCGGCAGCGGAGTGGAGTTGCTTGAGATCGACCGCGCGGGCGTGCTCGACCACGCACAAAATGTTCAAGTCTGAATGTTTGGCCAGGAATTCGCCGGTCACCGCGGATCCATACAGCACGACCGCCTTCAGGTTATCGCCCGCCGTTTCCTTCAGGCGCTTCACAAGTTCGCTGAGTTTCGTTTCCATGCCCCGGATTACCTCGAAACACCAGACCCGCCTTCGGATGGGAATTCGCTCTCTCGCACGGCGCGGTCAAGATGACGAACCTCCTTGCTGCGCCAGCTCACGCGGTACGCGGAGATCGAGCATCGTCACCAACTGCCGCTTGCGCCGCCTCCGCCAAAAGATCCGCCGCCGAACCCTCCGCCCCCGCCAAAGCCACCTCCGCCACCAAATCCGCCGCTCCATCCCGCACTGCGGGTTGCGCCGCCTATCATAGGTCCAACCCACGGTCCGCCACGGTAGCGGCGCCGGGTGCCGGGAGGAACGAGCCTTTGAATCAATCCAAACAGCATGATCACCAGCACCACCAGGACTATCACGGGGGTGAGATTCGCCGCGCCTCGGTCCCCACCAGCCCCACGACCCGCCACCGGAGATGGGCCTGTGAGGGTGACGCCGCGATCGGCAGCGATGACGTCGGCCACCCGGCGCGTCATCAGCAGTAGAGCCGCGTCATAATCGCCCGCGCGAAAATACGGAACCGCCTCTCGCCCGAAACCTCCGACCTTGCCGTCGGGAAGGATAGCCTCCAGGCCGTAGCCCACCTCGATCCGGTAACGACGGTCGCCGACCGCAAGCAGGATCAGAACTCCACGATTCGCCGATTTCGGACCGATCCCCAGTCGTGTGGCGAGATCGATGGAGTAGTCCTCTACGGTCCTACTTTCGAGCGACTTGACGGTGACGACGGCGATCTGCGCTTGAGTCTTCTGGTCTAGTTCGGTGCACAGCGCTGTAAGCTTTTCCCGCGCCTGCTGGCTCAAGACCCCGCCGATATCGGTGACGTAGCCACTCTTCGCCTGCGCCGCCACTTCATCGACAGATTGACCGCGCGAGGGTCCGGCGGCGATAACGAGCCCGAACGCAAGGGATGCGCACAATGCGAAGGTTCCCAGGGAAGGCGCCCGTGTTCGCTCAAATCGCGGTTCCGGACGCGTCGTGGGTTCTGCCACTGTGCGACGCCGACCAAAACGTGATCTATGCCGAAGCGACTGGGTGCGCATAAGGGGTAGTAAGGCCGGGGCCATGGTAGAGCCGGGTCGCAGCAAGTGTCAACGCGCGGGGAGACCGCCCGGCAGCGGACCAATTCCGCGTCCAGGCACCAACCAGCCCGAATTGTCAGCCGGCGGCTGCGATGCTACACTCGCGTGTCTGCTTTTCGGAATGCACGCGGAAGCTTCCTGATAAGAAGTCCGAGGTGCCCAAAATCCCCATCCAAACGTCAAATCATCAAGGACGTAGTGGGCTGATGCGCTGCAAGAGCAAATTGTTTGTGAAACAAATTGCGACTCCCACACGTTTCAATAAGTCAGAGTTCGTCACGCAATTGGCAAGAGTTGACGCTCCGGAGAGGAAAAACGCGATGAGTGGAAGGCTGATGCATGTAGCGCTCGTGCTGTTGACGGCGGCTTCGCTGGCTGTCTCGCCCTTGTACGCCCAATCCCAGGAGACGCCCGCGAAACCCGCCCCAGCGCAGCCTGCAACACCGGCGTCGGACCAGAGCCGCAATCTAAAATTATCGATCGGCCCAGACTATTCCAAGGGACCGCGATGGTTTCCGAATATGATCGCGCCTTACACCCAAACTCGCACGCCCCTGCCGATGTTGACGAATTCCCCGCGCATCGACCAGTTAGTTCAAGACGGCAAGCTGATGTTGAGTCTGGATGACGCCATTTCGCTCGCACTCGAAAACAACCTCGACATCGCCGTGCAGCGTTTCACGCCGTGGCTCAACGAGGCTGCTTTACTGCGCGCCAAATCCGGCGTCGGCGGGAAGACTCAGTTCGATCCTTCTTTCACGACAAGTCTCAGCATGGAACAGCAGACTTTCCCAATAAACAACCCGTTCTTTGCCGGAGTCGGGGCCGGATCAAGTGTCAGCGCCATCATCAATCACAGCACGGTTGGTAACTTCGGGTACACACAGGGGTTTGCGACGGGTACGCAGCTCCAGGTCACCTTCGATAACACCCGTTCGTCGACCACGTCGGCTTTCAACACCTTCAACCCCGGCGTGCAAAGCACTCTGCAAGTTCAGTTGACTCAGCCGCTGCTGAACGGCTTCGGAAAGCTGCCCAACACGCGTTACATCCTTGAGGCCAAGAACACCGTGAAGGTCGGCGAATCGCAATTCGCTCAGCAGGTAATCGCCTCCGTCACGCAGGTCTCCACCGATTACTGGGAATTGGTGTACGCGCGAGAAAACGTCAAGGTGGAACAAGCGGCGGTCGCAGTCTCCCAAAAGCTCTACGAGGACAATAAGAAGCAGCTTGAAATCGGCACCATGGCTCCCCTCGATGTCCTCACGGCAGAATCGCAACTCGCCACCGACCAGCAAAACCTGATCGTGGCGCAAACCACCCAGCTTCAGGACGAAACCAAGCTGCTGAACGACATCACGAAGGATCCGCTCGCGGGCTCGCTCGCTGGCGTCGAAATCAATCCCACGACGCCGATCTCGACGCCGGACGTCACCGAAAACATCTCGATTCAGGATGCCGTGAAAGAAGCGTGGCAAAAGCGTCCCGAAATCCAGCAAGCGGACTTGAAGTTGCAAAATGCCGGCATCGAGGTCAAGGCAACCAAGAATTCACTGTTGCCATCGCTCAGTATTTTCGGGATGTACAGCACGACCGGTCTGAATGGAAACTCGATCGCACGGATACCGGCCGGAGTGACGCCCAACCTAGCTAACCAGATCGTCGATTCGACCGGCGCACCGGTGATTGTCAACGGCCTGCCGATTTACGTGCAAACTTCTACGTTTACAACCACACCTCTTTTCGGCGGGATTGGCGATTCCTGGGACCAATTGATCCACAGCAGGTTTCCAACGTTTCAGGGTGGGATCAATCTCACGCTACCGATCCGCAACCGCGCGGCTCAGGCCGACAACGCTACGGCTCTGCTCAATCAGCGGCAGCAGGAAACGCAGTACCGCCAGCTCCAGAACACGATTTTCCTCAGCGTGCGTAATGCCCAGATCGCCCTCGAGCAGGGGCGCGCCCGAGTGGCCGCTGCGGAAAAGGCGCGGACGCTCGCCCAACAGACGCTCGAGGACGAGCAGAAGAAGTACCAGCTCGGCTCCTCGACCAGCTATAACGTCGTTCTGCGTTCACGCGATCTGACCGCCGCGCAGGGCACGGAACTGCGCGCTAAGATCGACCTGATTGAAGCCGCGGTGAGCTTCAACCAAGCCGTGGGCCGCACTCTCGAAGTCAACCACATCACGGTGGCGAACGCTGGAGCGGGAGGAGCCTCGGGTGTGCCCAACATCCCAGGCAGACCGGATGTGGACAGACGGGAGGGGCAACAATAGAATCGAGACATGACGGACGAGCGAAAGCGGAGGGCTTCTGCGATTCCCGCTCTCGCGTCTCCGCGACAGCCTTCGGCCGGCCAGCGCGACTGGAACGAACGGACCCTGAAACCTACGCTGGAACAATCTCCTGAACGCGCCGCCGAATTCACCACCGTCTCAGGCTATCCGGTTCGCCGCCTCTACACCGAGGCCGATCTTGCCAGTTGGGATGCCGAACGCGATCTTGGCGCTCCCGGCAAGCCTCCCTATACGCGCGGAATTCATCCGGCCATGTACCGCGAGCGGCTGTGGACCATGCGCCAGTTCGCCGGCTTCGGCACGGCCGACGACACCAACCGCCGCTTCCGTTACCTCCTCTCGCACGGGCAGACCGGTCTCTCCGTCGCATTCGACCTGCCCACGCTCATGGGATACGACTCCGACCATCCCCTCGCGCAGGGCGAAGTTGGAAAATGCGGCGTAGCCATCAGCTCCCTTGCGGACATGGAACGCCTGTTCGACCAGATTCCGCTCGCCCGCGTTACCACCTCGATGACCATCAACTCCCCGGCGGCGGCGATCTGGGCGATGTACCTCGCCGTAGCGGAAAAGCAGGGGGCAGACTGGAAGAAACTTTCCGGCACGATTCAAAACGACATCCTCAAGGAATACATCGCCCAGAAGGAATACATCTACCCGCCCGACCCATCCATGCGCCTGGTTACGGACACGATCGAATTCGGCGCTCGGCAGACGCCAAAGTTCAATTCGATCTCCATTAGCGGCTACCACATTCGCGAAGCTGGTTCCACGGCGATCCAGGAACTGGCCTTCACACTGCGCGATGGCATCGAGTACGTCGAAGCAAGCCTCCGGCGTGGCCTCGATGTGGACGACTTCGCGCCGCGCCTCTCGTTTTTCTTCAACGCGCACAACGATTTCTTCGAGGAGATTGCCAAGTACCGCGCCGCGCGCCGCATCTGGCAGAGCGTGATGCGCGAGCGCTTTGGGGCAAAGAACCCCCGTTCCTGGGCGTTGCGTTTCCACTCCCAGACGGCGGGCTGTTCGCTCACGGCCCAGCAGCCATACAACAACGTAGTACGCACCGCCGTTCAGGCGCTGGCGGCAGTGCTTGGCGGCACGCAATCGCTGCACACCAACTCCCTCGACGAAGCCTGGGCCCTGCCCACCGAATCCGCCGCCACGATTGCCCTGCGCACCCAGCAGATTCTTGCTTATGAAAGCGGGGTCCCGATCACGGCCGACCCGCTCGGCGGCTCTTATTTCGTCGAAGCACTGACCAACGAGATTGAACATGGCGCCCGGGACTACATTGAAAAGATCGACGCGATGGGCGGCATGGTCGCGGCCATCGAACAAGGCTACCCCCAGCGCGAGATTGCCGACGCAGCCTATCAATATCAGGTCGCGCTCGACCGCAAAGAGAAGGTTATCGTCGGTGTGAACGACTACATCACCGAAGAAGAGCCTCCCGAAATCCTGCAGATCGGCGAAACCGTTGCCCACCAGCAAGCCGATCGGTTGCGCACGCTCCGCGCCGAGCGTTCCAGCCAGGAAGTCGACCGGCGCCTCAACGCCTTGCGCAAGGCCGCTGCCGGTAGCGACAACTTGATGCCTCACCTTTACGAGTCTGTGAAAGCCTACGCCACTCTTGGCCAGATCTGCGGCGCGCTTCGCGACGTCTTCGGCACCTACGAAGAAGTCGCTGTGATCTGATCATCGAGACGATTCCAACGAAATCGCTATGGCGACACATTTCGTGGGATTTTGAAGTATCCTTGCACGCATATGCCGGATAAGAAGATCCGCGTTCTAATCGCAAAGCCGGGGCTCGACGGACACGACCGAGGCGCCAAAGTGATCGCCCGCGCCTTGCGTGACGCTGGGATGGAAGTGATCTACACGGGTCTGCGGCAGACGCCCGAAATGATCGCATCCGCAGCGGCGCAGGAAGATGTGGACGTCATCGGCCTTTCCATTCTTTCCGGCGCGCACAACACGCTCTGCCCGCGCCTGATGGAACTGCTGCGCGCCAAGGGCATGACCGATGTCATGGTGATGATCGGAGGCATCATCCCCGAAGCCGACATTGCGAAACTCAAACAAGCTGGGATCGCCGAGGTGTTTCTTCCCGGCACGACGACGCAGGCGATTGTCGACTTCATCCGCCAGCGCGTGGGCGCTGCCCCACGCCCCTAATTGCCTTTTCCTCGCGACAGCTTCGTGCGCGTATACGCCACGCAAAAGCCGGCGCGCTCGATATTTCGCTGCGATGCGCTTCCCGGCTGCGCGATGCTGGCGACCAAGTCGCATCCCTGCAGCTGGGCCCATCGCAGCCGCTCCGCGAGCAGTGCCGCTTGCACGCCTCTCCGCCGGAGTGCTGGCAAGGTGCTTGCACCGAACAGTCCTCCGACGCCCTCGTGCGCCGCGACAACACCGCCCCCAGCCGCGGCGCCTCCGGCGAACGCGAAAAAACAGCATGCCTCGCCGCGCCGGAAGAACGCCTGCATCAGATCGACGATTTCCGCCGTTACAGGAAACTCCTCAGCGAATCCCTCAGCGACGGTCCGTGACCATAGAGTTCCTTCGTCCTCTCTCGCCGCGCGAACAGAAACCTCGGTGCTGGTTGTGCCAAACCTGTCCGCCGTCGAAATCTCGCGAACCAACACATTCGAGACCTCGATCAGCCGATAGCCCCGTTTTGAGAGGATCTGATAGAGCGACAACTCAACCAACGGGCACAGTTCCAACTCGACCGCAGCGCCCCGCGAACAGTAGAACTCCTCCAGTTGTTCCAGCTCGGCTTCGCTTGGCGTTCCGTTCAGTCCTACGCCGATCGCCTGAGTGATAGGCGAGCCAATACCGCCAAACACGGCACTCCCACCCGCGATCCCCTCGATTGCTACGCCCAATTCAGGATGCAGCTGCTGAAACGCTTCAGCGCACGCGCGTGCCGCATGCGCTTCGGCCATTTCCACGCGCCGCGCCAATTCGATGTCCATGAAACGCATTTCTATTTCTCCTCTCGGTTCGCGCCCAAGCGGGCGCCGAAAGTTCTGGTCAGTTGGCGCATGTGCGCCAGATGGGTCAGACCGCTGCGAGCAAGGACCAGGACGGTTCTGGCGTTAGAAGGAAACGGAGAGGCCGGAGACACGTCCGCGCTCTACAATCGCCCCGCAGAGCATAGGCGCCTCCGTAGCAGGCATGGCTTGGTGCGTTACGCAAGCCTCGACACATTCTAGCGCAGTGCGCAGCAGGGTCAAATCGAATCGCCAATGATACAATCCGGGATTCGGCGATCCTGCAGCGGCACGCGCATTAAGCCATGCCTGATAGGAAGAGAGCTGAGTGAGCGCAACGATCATTAAATCGCGCGTCGACACGAAGGCCGCGGCATTCCGAAAGAACAGCCGCGAGATGGTCAACCGCCTCACCGAAATCAAGAACGAAGAGGAACAGATCCGCCAAGGGGGCGGCGCCAAAGCGATCGAAGCCCAGCATAAGAAGGGTCGACTCGCGGCCCGCGAACGCATCGCCAAGTTGATCGACCCGAAGACCGAATTTTTCGAGCTTGGCATCTACGCCGCCTACGAGATGTACGAAGAATGGGGCGGCGCGCCCGCCGCGGGCACGATCACAGGGCTTGGCAGCGTGGCCGGCCGACGCGTGATGATCATCGCCAACGACGCCACCGTTAAGGCGGGCGCCTTCTTCCCTCTGACCGCGAAGAAGGTGATTCGCGCGCAGAACATCGCCATCGAAAATCACATTCCGACCATTTACCTCGTTGATTCCGCGGGCGTCTTTCTCCCGCTGCAGGAAGACGTTTTCCCGGACACGGACGATTTCGGACGCGTGTTTCGCAACAACGCTGTGATGAGCGCAATGGGTATTCCGCAGATCACCGCGATCATGGGCATGTGCGTGGCCGGCGGAGCTTATTTGCCCGTGATGTGCGACCACATTCTGATGACGGAGGGCAGCGGCCTCTTTCTGGCGGGCCCCGCGCTTGTCCAGGCGGCCATCGGGCAAAAGACTTCCGCCGAAGAATTGGGCGGCGCAAAGATGCATGCGCAGGTCAGCGGCACTGTCGATTTTCGTGAGCCGGATGACGCCGCATGCCTCGAGCGCATTCGCGCGCTGGTTGACAAGATGGGCCATCCCGCCGGCGCACGTTTTGATCACAAGCCCGCGGAAGCGCCCGCATATCCTGCTGAGGAGATTTACGGAATCTTTTCCGCCGACGCGTCGCAGCAATACGACGTTCGCGAAATTCTCGCTCGCGTCGTTGACGGCAGCCGTTTCGAGGAGTATCGAGCGGAATACGGTCAGACGCTCGTCTGCGGCTACGCCCGCATCGGCGGCTGGGCCGTGGGCATCGTGGCTAATCAGAAGAAGAACATCACCATCGCCGCGCCCGGCACCGGCGAGAAACGCATCGAATTTGGCGGCGTGATTTACACGGAGGCGTCGGACAAGGCGGCCCGGTTCATCCTCGACTGCAATCAGAACCTCGTGCCGCTGATTTTCTTGCACGACGTGAACGGTTTCATGGTCGGCAAGGAAGCCGAGTGGAGCGGAATCATCCGCGCCGGCGCGAAAATGGTCAACGCTGTGGCCAATAGCGTCGTTCCGAAGATCACGGTGATCTGCGGCGGCAGCTTCGGCGCCGGCCACTACGCGATGTGCGGCAAAGCCTACGACCCGCGTTTCATCTTCGCCTGGCCCACGGCGCGCTACGCCGTCATGAGCGGCGAGTCCGCCGCCGGCACGCTTGTTGAGATCAAGATCAAACAGCTCGAGCGCGAAGGGAAGAAGCTGAGCGCCGCCGATAAGAAATCGCTGAACGAGTCGATTCGCGCGACCTACGAGCACCAAACCGACCCCCGCTACGCGGCCGCGCGTCTATGGGTCGACGCAATCCTCGATCCCGCACACACGCGCGAGGCCCTCATCGAGGCGCTCGAATCTGCCGCTCTCAATCCGGAGGTGCGCGAATTCAGGACGGGAGTGCTGCAGACGTGACCAGCCAAGGGGATGTCAGGATCATTGAATGCCCCCGGGACGCCTGGCAAGGGCTCAAGTCGTTCATACCCACCGAAGAAAAGGTCAAGTACTTAACCGCTCTCATCTCTCTCGGCTTCCGGCACATCGACGCGGTCAGTTTCGTCTCGCCGAAACTCGTTCCGCAGATGGCCGACAGCGAAGCGGTCATGCAACAACTCAGCCAGGTCAAACTGCCGTCGGGCGAGGCACCCGAGATTATTGGGATCGTCGTAAACGCTCAGGGACTCGACCGCGCTCTCGCCACGCCCGGCGTGACCACGGTCGGCTACCCTTATTCGATCTCGGCCTACTTCCGCCGCGCCAATGCAAACATGTCGCGCACCGAATCCCGTACGCTCGTGGAAAAACTCCGGCGTGGAACCAAGGCCGCGCGGCGCAACCTGGTGGTCTACGTCTCGATGGCCTTCGGCAATCCCTACGGCGAGCCCTGGGGCCCCGAGATCGTCGAGGAGACGCTCGTCTGGCTGAAGGATATCGGCGTGCGCACCGTTTCGCTGGCCGATACCGTCGGCACAGCCTCGCCGGAGGACGTTGCGCATCTTTATGGCGCGGTGAAAGACTGCGTCGCCGGAGTCGAGATCGGTGTGCATCTTCATAGCCGGCCCGACGGCGCCGCCGAAAAGGTTCTCGCGGCCTACGAAGCGGGATGCCGCCGCTTCGATGGCGCTCTCACGGGACTCGGCGGATGCCCGTTCGCGGGCGACGAATTGGTGGGCAACATCCCCACGGAGATCGTGCTCACGACGCTGGCCACCCGAGGCGTCTTCACGGGCATTGACACGAAATCGCTCGCCGCGGCCTGCGCCATGACCGGCGAGCTGCGCGAGAAATACGCCCAAGCGAGCGAAGCGTCCGAGCCGAATTAGCCGCAGCAGTGCGGACGCTGGACGTGCTGATTGCTTTTGATTTTTTTCGGCGTCGGTGATTAGCTGTTGCAGCAAACGGAGTTCGAGAAATGGGCTATTCGACGTTAATCCTTGAGCGCGAAGGCGCGATCGCCACGATCACTCTCGACCGGCCCGAGAAGCGCAACGCCATCTCCACGGAGATGCTCTCCGACCTGCTCGCCGCCCTCGACGAGGTCGAAGCGTCTCCGGCGCGCGTCACGATTATCCGAGGCTCGGGAAAAGCATTCTGCGCCGGAATGGACCTCGAAGGACTGCGGTCACTGCTAGGCCAGTCGCCGCAGGAAAGCCTCCGCCATTCGCGGCAGGTGGCCGCCATGTTTCTCCGCATCTACGGCTTCCCGAAACCCGTGATCGCCGCCGTCAACGGTGCGGCCATCGCGGGGGGCTGCGCCATCGCCACGCTTGCCGACTTCACGCTGGCCGTGCCCGGAGCGAAGTTCGGTTACACGGAGGTCAAGATCGGTTTCGCCCCCGCGCTGGTATCCGTTTTCCTCCGCCGCCAAATCGGAGAGAAGCAGGCGCGCGACTTGCTTCTCAGCGGACGCATTATCGACGCCGCCGAAGCGTTTCGCATGGGACTGGTCAACGAAATCATCCCGGCCGAAAGATTGATGGCGCGGGCGCGGGAGCTTGCGTCCGAGCTTGCCGCGGCCAGCCCGGCCAGCGTTACGCGCACCAAGCGCCTGCTCTTGGCTTGCGACCAGGCCGACTTGAAATCCGAAATCGAACTGGCCATCCGCGAAAACGCCGAGATTCGCTCGACTCCCGATTTTCGCGAGGGCCTCACATCTTTTCTCGAGAAGCGCCCGCCGAAATGGACCGGAGAATAGCCGCCCGATGAACGATTTTGTAGAAACACCCATTCGCGTGCGCTATGCCGAGACCGACCAGATGGGGGTCGTCTACTACGGAAACTATTTCACGTGGTTCGAAATCGGACGCGTCGAATTCTGCCGCCAGCTCGGTTTTGAGTACCGGCGCATGGAGATCGAGGACGACAGTTTCCTGATGGTCGCCAAAGCTTCCTGCCGCTACAAGCGCCCCGCGCGTTTCGACGATCTTCTGTCCATTCGGACCCGCGTCGCCGAATCGAAGCGGCGAACGGTGCTTTTCGCCTACGAAGTCGTCAATCAAACGTCCGGCGAGACGATCGCAACCGGCGAAACGCTGCACGTGATCTGCGACCGCCAAGGCCGGCTGAAATCGTTGCCGGAGAAATACCGAAAATACTTTCCACCCGCCGCGCCCGGCGAATCTCCGCGTGAGCATCCTCACAAGAAATAGGCACACATGTCTCGTATCGCGCACAGTGCGCTCCGAGAACACGCACAGCCCAAGGCGACACCCGCATGAGCCGAGTTCAAATTGACGGCGAGCACCTGACGCTCGAGGACCTCCACCGCATCGTATTCGACCGTGCCGAGGCGGAAATCCCTCCAGCGGCGCGCCAATGCATGCTCGCCTCTCGCGCGCTGATCGAGCGTCTGGTCGAATCCGGCGCCACGGTCTACGGCGTGAACACCGGCTTCGGCAAGTTGGCCTCCACGCGCATCTCCCACGACGAAATTCGCCACCTGCAGCTCAATCTGGTGCGCAGCCATGCCTGCGGGGTCGGTGAGCCGCTCAGCGAGCCGGCCACACGCGCCATTCTGGCGCTGCGCGCCAACGCCATCGCCAAGGGCTACTCCGGAGTGCGGCCCGTCGTGCCGGAAACGCTCGTCGCCATGCTCAACCGCGGGGTACATCCCGTGATTCCATCGCAAGGCTCCGTCGGAGCCTCGGGCGACCTCGCGCCGCTGGCGCACCTCGCGCAGGTAGCCATCGGCGAAGGCCAAGCCGTCTATCAAGGGCGCAGCATGGCAGGCGGCGAAGCCATGCGCGCGGCGGGCATAGCGCCCCTCGTGCTCGAAGCGAAAGAAGGCCTCGCCCTGCTCAACGGAGCGCAGGCCATGCTCGCGCTCGTCGCGCTCGCCCTGCGCGAAGCGGAAATCGCCACGGACACGGCCGACGTCGCCACTGCGCTTTCGCTCGATGCCCTGCGTGGGAGCCCTGTGGCGTTCGACGAGCGCCTCTTTCTCCTGCGCCCCCATCCGGGGCAGGCCACCACGGCGCGCAACATCGAGCGGCTCAGTCGCGACAGCGCGATCCGCGAATCGCACCGCTCGCCCGACAAGGATTCCCGCGTCCAGGACCCCTACAGCCTTCGCTGCGCTCCGCAGGTGCACGGCGCCGTTCGCGACGTGCTCGCGCACGTCCGCGCCACGCTCGCCGTCGAACTCAACAGCGCCACCGACAATCCGCTCGTGTTTGCCGATTCAGGCGACGTGATTAGCGGCGGGAATTTTCACGGCCAGCCCCTGGCGATGGCTGCCGATCAAATGGCGCTGGCTCTCGCTACGCTCGGCGGAATTTCCGAGCGCCGCATCGAGCAGATGACCAATCCCCAGACGAGTGGCCTGCCGGCATTTCTCGTGCGCCAGGCGGGGCTGAATTCCGGCTTCATGATCGCGCAGGTTACAGCGGCGGCGCTCGCCGCTGAGATGAAGCCTCTCGCTGCCCCTCACTCGGTCGATTCGATCCCCACCTCGGCAAATCAGGAAGATTACGTCCCGATGGGTATGGGCGCGGCGCGCCGCCTCGAGCCCCTGCTCGCCAATTTGCGCAACATTCTCGCCATCGAACTCCTCGCGGCCTGCCAGGGACTCGACCTTCTCGCCCCGATGCAAACAGGCCCGGAAGCGCGCAAGGCCTACGACATCGTGCGCTCATTCTCCCAGCGCGTGGACGCCGACCGCTCCCTCGCACCCGACATCGCTCGAGTCGCCGCCGCCATCGCCGCCGGCTCCTTCGCCGCCCTCATTCGCTAGGGCAAGATTTCAACGGCCGAGCGCCCGCGCTAGAAACTTCCCAAATCGGTATCCCGCAACGTAACTGAACGGCGGCACTCCCAGCGAATAGTGCCCGCACGGCAGCGACATGGTTTCGAATTCGACTCCGTCGCGACGAACTTCTTTCAGAAATATGTCGCTGAACTCCGGCAGAAACGTCGGGTCATACCGCCCCATTATTGCGAAGATCTTTTTGCCCGCCCCGTGCAGCTTCGGGATGTACGGGTACGGGCTGATTGGCGACCAGTACCGCCTCACGTCCTGCTTCGACAGCTTTGTCGCCAGCGGCTCCCAGACGTTCGAGGTCGTCAGCCCGTGCGCCACTACGTCTCCAAAATACGTTGAGACGTGCAAAAACGCCGCCGCGCGCAACGCCGGCTCGTGGCACATGGTGATGAATCCGATGCATGAGCCGATGCTCGTGCCTAGGATGCCGAGACGTTCATAGCCCTCCTGCTCGAGCCAGCGGAGCGTCCGCCGCACGTCCATCACCGCCTGGCGGTTTGCTTGCAGCGTCAACCCGACGTTCGGCCCCACGAGATGATCCCCGCGCGGGTGCCCCGGGATGGCCCGCCGGTCGTGATACGGCAGGCTTATCTTGATGGCGGTGATTCCCAGCCGGTTCAGCCAGCGGCAGACGTCCTGCTGCTCTTCCCACCGCGCGTTCCACTGCGCCAGCACCACCACCGCAGGCCCCATCTTTCGCGCGCGGAAAAGCTGCCCGTACACGCGGTTGTTTTCAGCCCAAGGCGAAGCGATAGCGCTGGTGAAGGTGAGGACACCTCCTTCGAGCGCGTAATCTTCGGCCGGCGCGACGGCAAACCAATCGTCGCTCCTCGCTAGAGTCCTCTCGACGAAGCGATCGAGAAACGCCCGAGGATTTGCGTCATTTGCCTCACCGCCGACGTGCTCCAGCCCCCAAGAAAAAGGCAGCGTGCGCCGGTTGGGTTCTTGCGCCCAGCGCATGTGCTCGTACCGGCGGATTCTTTGTTCGAACCAGGAAGCCACGAAGGTAGCCGACAAACGTAGCGATGAACCGAAACGCTCAGTGTAGCGCCGAGGCCTTCAGCGCGGCAAAATTTCTTCCGCGCGTCGTTGCTCAGAGCCCGCGCTGCGGCCGATCCGTGCCACCGTCCTCACCAGCGCTTTCAGCACGCTCGAAGCGCAAGCGAGGGCGCCCTCAGAAGGCGGTCGCGCACTACGCTTTGTTCAGAGGTTCGAATCGCGGCTTATGCACGGCGAGGATCGCCCACGCCTCGCGCTCGGTGCGAACCACGTGCAGGTCTGGGCGCGTCGCCTCGCCCTGCATCTCAAACATGCGCATCATGCCGTAGATTTCAGGAGACGAAGCGATCACGACTCGGCGGGGGTTCCAATTGCTCAACGCCGGCGCCAACTTGGCCAATTCCTCGATCGTTTGGGCGGAGACCTCGAATGAAGTGACTTCCGAGAGATCAACCACTCCGGCGCTGGGCTGAACCCGGGCGGCATGCTCGGATCCAATCCGAAAGAAATCCTTTAGGACCGCGTCAGTAACCCTCCCACTGAGGCGGGAACGAAGAATGCGGTTCGCGTGATCGAAGTCGAAGGTATAGGGCATCGCGCGCCCTGGTCGAGCCGTGTCCGTCTGGGCGAGATGCTCTCACTAATCGAGACAGATTGCAAACGAGCGGCTGCCGGCACGGCCGCTCCTACAATTCACCCTGGAGCACAATTCCACGGTTCTAAAAGTGAGCCCGCCGCTAGAACTCCGCGTACACCGAAGTCGTTCCTGTGTCGTCGCCGATGGTCAGGGTGAGGGTCACTGGATTGGCGAGCGCCGTCAGGTCAGCCCGCGAGGCCTCGGCTTTGAACTGGTAGCTGTTTCCCGCCAGGGGGACGATCTGGACCGATAGCGACACGCCGTCAATCACTCCGGAAAAAACGTAGCTCCCTTTCTTTGCGCCCTTCCTCAGCTGATGGAATGAGTTGGCCGGGATTGTTGCCTGGTACGTCCCCACCTGAAGCTTGACGACTTCGGAGAGCGGATTGATCCCATTGCTGCCCGCCCCCAGAGTGAATACGGACTTCAGATCAAAGCCTGAAGGTGTGGTCCCCAGAGTTGATCCCGCATGAATGTCGAGCTTGGCGGTGAATGACGAGAAAGACGAGCTACCCACCAGTTCGAAGGCTCCGACGTCGCACGCAAAACCTCCGGGTCGGCTGATGCCGCGCTGATCGGTAGCAACTGGCGTCGTCCCGTCGGGCAGCATGCAGTCGGCAACGGGAATGGCATCCACAGCGGGACTCGTGGAAAGCAACGCAATCGTTTTCGTCGGGCCACCATTGTCCTGCAGGCCATTGAAATCGAGTCCGGCCGAAATGTTGTTCTGGTCCGTCGTCGAAGTGAGGATGCCGACGCACGAGGTGTCGTCCGACAGGTTAAATCCGTCGGAAGTGAGCGTGCCGCCTGTCGCCCAGCAATTTCCGCCTGTGCTATTCGCCATGACGGTGTTCTTCAGGATCACCGTTGCGTAATAGCTATAGACGCCGCCGCCGTAGTAACCGGCTGAATTGCTCGAAACCGTGCTGTTGGCTAGCGTCAGCGTGGCCTGATTGTAGTTGAATATCCCGCCGGCATAGTAGGTGGCCGAATTGTCGGAGACGGTGCTGTTCGTCAGCGTCAGCGCGCCGAGGTAGTTGTAGACGCCGCCGCCGTAATAGCCAGCCGAATTGCCGGAAATCGTGCTCGTGGTCACCGTTACCGTGCCGCTGAAGTTGTAGATGCCGCCGCCGTAATTGTATGCGGCTGAATTGCCGGAGACAGTGCTGTTCGTCAGCGTCAGCGTGCCGTCGAAATCATAAATACCGCCGCCGTAATAGGCAGCCGAATTGCCCGAAACCGTGCTGGTGGCCAGCGTTACCGTGCCGCCATAGTTGTAGATGCCGCCGCCGTAATAGGTAGCCGAATTGCCCGAGACCGTGCTGGTGGCCAGCGTTACCCTGCCGCCGGTGTTGTAAATGCCGGCGCCATAGAATGCTGTGCCGTTCTCAATGGTGACGCCCGAAATGCTAACCGCCACTCCCGAGGAAACGTGAAACACCCCAACTGCGTTATTTCCGCTGATCGCAAGGTTCGAGGCGCCAGGGCCGCTGATTGCCAGGTCGGTGCCGATGTCGAGCGTGCTGGCCAGCGTGATCGTTGCCGGATATGTCAGGCCGAAGTCGATCGTATCGCCGGGCGAGGCCGCGGCAATCGCAGCACGCAGCGAACCGGGGCCGCTGTCGCTCGTATTCGTCACTGTGATTGTATTGCCCAACGCGGGCAGCGCGGCAACGAGCGCCAAAACGAGCGGAACGAAGACACGAAGACGTTTTTCTCCCATGCTAGCCTCCCGACTAATTATTCACATTCCCTGGTAGTTGGCGGGGCTGCCGGACGGCTAGATCGGCGTCTTCCAGGATGACACGCAGGAGGACGGACCGAGTGCCATTGAAGATTCCGGTTCAGCGCGCTCAATCAATTGCTTCGTTGTTGGGGCAAACCGAGAATTTGTTCGCATGGCCCGATAGTATGGTCCCAGCGTACCCGCGTCCATAGACCGGAAGTACTGCCTCAGATGTTTATATATTGGTAACCGGCATACCGCCTGACGGCAAGTACTCGCGCGGCCGGAGCTGCTAAGGTTCCAAAGGCGCATGCTACCGCGACTCGAGTCGCCTGCTGCCGCACGAAGTGCGGTCGTAAACTAGCGCACCGGCCTGAGTTTCGAGAACACGTCTCCGGGCATTCGCTGGACGCTTGCCCCAAAATCTGTCCCTTCGTCCAGTAAATTCGAACCTAATCGTGTGCCAGCGTCGATAGGCGCCACGAGCTCCGAAACGAAAAACGCAACAGGCGGCATCGGAGGCGAGCGACAGCCCGATGGACTGGCACCGCTCCACCCGGCCCGCCCACCGCGGGCTTTTTTCCTGCCTCCGCGTCCGGCACGCTACGCGTCACTGCATGCCGACTAGAAGAAGATGCAACTTATTGAAAACAGAGGATGGCGTTCCCTTCTACCCGTCACTCTTGGCGCCAGGTCCCAAATTTCACGTTCGGGCGCTGCGTTAGAAGTCGGGCACGGTCGCGAGGGCGCGCCTTGTGACGCTGCTAGCGATATGGCAGATTCAAATAGTGGCCCCTTCGACATTGATCGTCATATTTGTCTTCTGTTTTGGCTTGATCATCGGCAGCTTCTTGAACGTATGCATCCTCCGAATTCCAGAGCGAAAATCGATTGTCTTGCCCGCATCGGCCTGCCCGAAATGCGGCGCCCCGATTCGGCCCTACGACAACATTCCGATCGTGAGTTATCTGCTGCTTGGCGGCGAATGCCGCGCCTGCAAAGCCAAAATCTCGGCAATGTATCCGTTGGTCGAACTGCTCACCGCACTGCTCTTCCTCGCCTGCTATCTCGCCTTCGGGCTGACGCTCGAAACCCTGAAATGGACCGTCTTTGCGGCGTTGATGATCGTCCTCGTATTCACAGACTTTCGCGAGCGAATCCTCCCGGACGTCGTCAACTTCACGGGATTTGGGCTCGGACTTTTGCTGAGCCTTTTTACGCTACCGGCGGACGGAACGGCGCGCTGGATTGCCAGCCGCCTGTTAGACTTCCCTCCCCCGGCGCCAGCGCTGTCGTTGGCGGATGCGCTGCTGGGTGCCGCCGTTGGAAGCGGTCTTTTATGGCTTGTCGCAGAAGCCTATTTCCGCCTGCGCAAGCGCGAAGGAATGGGACTGGGCGATGTGAAGATGATGCTCATGGCCGGGGCGTTTCTTGGCGTGAAGCGGACGCTGCTCACGATCATGGCCGGATCATTGCTCGGAAGTATTTTGGGTTTGGCTTTCATCCTGGTTCGGCGCAAGGACTCGACCTACGAATTGCCCTTTGGAACCTTTCTCGGCATGGCGGCCCTGCTGGTGGTGTTTTTCGGTACACCGGTAGTGAACTGGTACCAGTCAATTCTGTTGGCGCGATGATGACCACGAAAGAGTACTACCGATGAACGTCTCCCTGCCGCTTCACCCTTCCGCCATATCGTCGGTCGGCATGGTCTACGCCATTATCGCGCTCGTATTGTTTCTGGCTGCCATGGTCGCTCTCGTGGTCCTCCTACGCAAATCCTTTCACGCTGAATCCCCGGGCTCGAAAGAGGATTGGGCCGCTCCGAAGGCCGACTCGGAAAACCCTTCGGCCTTTATGGCCGCCTCGATGCAAGGCGTGATCGAAAAACTGCGGGCGCAGGAAAAGGAGCTTGCGCGCTTGCACTTGCTGGCGCAGGAAAGGGCGCAGGAATCGGAGCGTTTGACGGAAGAAGTGACTCGCAATATGCCCACGGGGCTGCTCCTCGTGAGTGCCACGGGCGCGATCAGTTCGACCAACCCCGCCGCGGAGGACGCGCTCGGCCTGCGCCCCTTGCGCTACCGGTCGTACAAGGAGATCCTGGGAGAAGATTCGGAACTCTCGCAGATGCTCAGCGCCTGCCTGCGCGAGGGCCAGACCTTTCACCGCAACGAAATCGAGCACCTCACGCCGCAGGGCGAGGTGCGAAAGCTCGGCGTCACGATTTCGCCGATTTACCGCACCGCCGGTAGGGCGGTTCGCGCGTACGCCGGGGAAGCCGCGTCTGCGCCCGAGCTGAAAGCCAGCGGTGCGCTCTGCCTGATGAGCGATTTGACGGAACTCGCCGCGCTGCAGAAGCAGATGGCCTTCAAGGAAAATCTCGCCGCGCTTGGAGAGATGTCGGCGGGCATCGCCCACGAGTTCAAGAACGCTCTCGCAACCATTTCCGGATACGCGCAGATGATTCGCAACGAAGCGGCGCCGGGCGACATCCACGATTCGGCCGAGCGCATTTTCGACCAGACACGCGCGCTCACGCACGTCGTAACCGAGTTTCTGCGTTTTGC
>DATLWP010000093.1:0-3122 GCA_035576265.1 Candidatus Polarisedimenticolia bacterium | reverse complement strand
GTTGGCATCCGTGAAGCGAAGTCCCTTGACGAGCTAGTGCAGCAATATGACACCGCGCACCGGCTTGTGAAAGACTACGAGGCTGACGAATCAAATCCGAAGATCGAGTACGGCGAACGTGCACAAACTGAACCGTACAAGTCAGAGCTTAGACTACGCGAGGCAATCATCGAGTGGGAGACCAAGAGTAGGATCATTTCCGAGACTCGCCTATATTGGATGTTCGGGCTCCTCTTCCTCGCCGTGGGCCTCGCGGCGTACAGGTGGTTGAACTCATTGTTGACTATGAGCGCTTTGATCGTGGCGTTTTCCGAGATGATCTACTGGTCCAGTCCCTCCTATTTCTCGGGTTTCTCACAGGAGTTTGATCGTCTCCTTACCAACAAACTCATTCTCGCACTGTCATCGTTTCTGCTCTTGCTGATAGTGGCATATGTCACCAAGACCTTCGATCCTGGAGGCCCAAGCACTCAGCGGGCCTCTTAACTATGGCTCGAAGCCGTCGGTCGACCTTCGGCCGAGCCCGGCTTAATCACATCGTTAGCCCGCGGAATGGCATTCCTTGCGATCGCACGTTGCGAATCATCTGGGGACCGCCGGTAAAGTCAGGTTAGTTAGAAAGGACTCGATAATGCGCGGCACTTTGTTATTGCTTGTATGCGCCTTAGGATTGTCGGGCTCAGCCGGTGGCGTTGCCGTGATCCGCAACATCGGGGCCGAGCCCGCGCAAGCGAATAGGCCGACCACATCAGACCAACGACAGGCAGATGTCAGCAAGGTCGGCACTTGGCAGCCGCCTTCAGGGCTAGAACAGATCCCGATCTGGCCCCACGGTGCGCCAGATATGGAAGGCATTCCCCAGCCAGCAGAGAGAGTTGAGCTTACAAGAGCTCCAGATGTCGTCGCTGGTCGCCCTTACACCTTAGTCTATGACGTAACCTCTCCAACCATGACGGTTTTTCCAGCCAGGGGTAAGAATACCGGCGCGTCCATGGTGGTTTTCCCCGGTGGCGGATTCAAGCTTTTGGCGATGGACCTTGAAGGAACCGAAATATGTGACTGGATGACAGCCACAGGTATTACATGCGTCCTGCTCAAGTATCGCGTTCCCAAGAGCGATCACTACTGGGACAAGGACTGCGATTGCCACATTACGCCCAAGGTCCCCCGCGCACTTCAAGACGCGCAAAGAACAATTAGGCTCGTTCGTGCTAGGGCGAAGGAGCTAAGTCTTGACCCCAACAAGATTGGTGTGATCGGCTTCTCGGCAGGCGGCTATCTGGTCGCGCAGACCAGCAACATACTCGAGCCCGCGTACAAACTGGTCGATGATGCCGACCAACTAAGCAGCCGCCCTGACTTCGCCGTCGCGCTTTATCCGGGTCACCTGTGCCGCTCCGGCGCCACTCTCGATCCCGGCATACACGTCACAAAGCAGACGCCGCCGACGTTCCTGTTGCAGGCGTGGGATGACCCCGTCGACGAAGTCTGCAACAGCACGGTTTATGCGCGTGCCCTGGATGACGCGGGTGTCCAGGCGGAAGTCCATCTCTTTGCCAAGGGCCGGCACGCCTTTGGTCTGAGGAGCACAGAACATCCGGTGGCGATGTGGCCATCGCTCGTGGAGAGTTGGCTCAAGGAAATCGGGATTCTCTAGTCTTGGCTCCACTAACAAAAGCCTGAGCAACCGGAAAGAGGGGTAACAGAGTAGACCGGGAACATGGGTGACACTCAATCCGATTGCGAGGCAGCTAGCCACGGATGACAAAGTCCCGCTCGTCTAGACGAGCGAGGAGCACCTTGTTGAAGTAGATGGACCACATACCGTCGTCGATCTCCTCGAGCCCAACGTGCTGTTGTTTGAGAGCGTTGGCGATGAAGAGAAGACGTTGCCTGAGCCTAAACGTCCCGGCGTTCGTGACTCGCTTGACGATGTAGTGGCCAGGATACTCCGGGGTGCGGATGCGAGCCCGGGAAGGCAGGTTTCACGATTCGCCATGCGCGGCGACAAGACACTCTTCCGCTTCGTATTTCGCGACGAGTACATGTCCGGCGGCGAGGCTAAGCCGATTGTTTCTGAGGCCTTTGCCGGCTCCGGCTGGGAGTGGCCGCAGATCGAAAGAGAGCTCGCACGCACGAGCGACCTTTACTTCGAGACGGTCAGCCAGGTTCGGATGGATCGGTGGACGAGCGGACGGACCGCCCTCGTCGGCGACGCCGCTGCCTGCGTCTCCCTCATGGCCGGCGAAGGGACCGGACCGGCCATCGCGGAGGCATACATCCTCGCCGGTGGGCTTCATTCGTCCGGAGGCGATTTTCGCGCCGCCTTCGCGCGCTACGAGCAGCGGTCGATGCCATTTCTGAGAAGGAAGCAGTCGTCGGCGGCGAATTTCGCTTCATCGTTCGCTTCGAAGACTTCCTTTGGAATAGCGCTCCGGAGCGTGCTGACTGAACTGATGCGAGTGCCATCCATCGCGGAACTGTTCATCGGCCGCGATCTCCGCGATGACATCGAACTGCCGGACTACGAGATTGCCCGGTCGTGATCACGCACGCTCACGGGCGCGGCGCTCTAACAGAAGCTCCAGCGGACGGCGCGTAGTGCCAGCGCCGATGATGGGCGTGAGACCCTCAGCCACGAGGGTGGAGACTGAGGTGGGACTGGGGAGATGACGGACGAAGGGCGCTATCTTCCCCGCGCGGGCGAGCGTGGCGGCGAGATCGTCGGCGAATACCCTATCCCTCTCGGGTCGTCGTTGCGCGCGGTCGAGTGCGTTCACTGTCACCGCCCCATGGGGGTTTCCAGCTGGGATTACTGGAACGGCTTCCTCGTGGTTTGTCCGCACTGCCTCGGAAAGCACGGCAAGCCCTGGGCATTCGAGCGCACCATTCTATCCGGTCTGTTCCTCAACGTCTTCAGCTTCTTCTTCACCCTGCGTCCTCGGCAGGCGCTCATCGCGATCATCGCCTTCGTTCTGGCCGATTGGATTCTGATCGGAGCCAGCGTCCAGCAGGAAGGTAACGATCCTCTGCTTATCACTTCGATGCTGGTCGCCGTTCTAGGACCTGTCTTGGTGAACGCGGTGGCGCTTGTACGCCATCAAATCGCATTGGACAAGGCG
>DATLWP010000092.1:0-9195 GCA_035576265.1 Candidatus Polarisedimenticolia bacterium | reverse complement strand
GAGGCGAAGGGTTCGGATCAGACTAGATCTTCGGCGCGAATGGGTATTCGGCGAATGCGCTTGCCGGTGGCGGCGAAAACCGCGTTGCAGACGGCCGGAGCAACCGGAGGCACAGCGGGCTCGCCCATGCCGGTGGGGCTTTCCTTGCTGGGCACGACATAGACCTCGACTTTCGGCGCCTCGTTCATTCGCACAACGTCGAAGTCGTTGAAGTTGGATTGCACGACGCGGCCGCGCTCGATGGTGATCTCATCCTTCAGAGTCTGCGTGAGGCCGAAGACGATGCCGCCTACCGCCTGTTGCTCGACGATGCCGGGATTGACCACCTGCCCGCAATCCAGGGCGCAGACGATACGGTGCACTTTCACTTGGCCCTTGTCGGCGGAGACTTCGGCCACTTGAGCCACATAGGTGTCGAACGACTGCACGACGGCGATGCCGCGGAAGACGCCTTTCGGCAGCGGCTTGCCCCATCCCGCCTTCTGCGCCGCGAGATCGAGCACGCCGATATGGCGGGCCGACTTCGCGAGGAGCGCACGCCGAAATTGATACGGGTCTTTCTTGGCTGCCGCCGCCAGTTCGTCGACGAAACTCTCGCGGAAGAACCCGTTTTGCGAAGCGCCAACCGACCGCCAGAAGCCCGTGGGAATCCCCGCGCTGACGAGCTGGTAATCGACCAGCACGTTGGGAATGGCATACGGCAGATCGGAGATGCCCTCGACGCTCGCGTTGTCCAACCCGTTCTGAACGGAGCCGGGAAAGAACCAGCTCATCACTGAGTCGCACGCGATGCGCGTGGTCCAGGCGACGACATTGCCGTCCGCATCGAGCCCCGCCGCGAGCTTGGCGTAAGACGCCGGCCGGTAGTAGTCGTGCTGCATGTCGTCCTCGCGCGACCACGTGACTTGCACCGGCGCCTTCATCGCCTTCGAAGTCTCGCAGGCATCTTTCACGAAATCCGTCCAGCCGCGGCGGCCGAATCCTCCGCCGAGAAACGTGGTGTGGATCTTGACGGCGTCGGGCTTCACGCCAGCAACCTGCGCGGCGGTGATTTGCGACGTTGTCTGGAACTGCGTGGGCGCCCATACATCCACGCCATCCGGGCGAACATCCGCGGTGCAGTTCATCGGTTCCATCGTGGCGTGAGCCTCGAAGGGAGCCTGGTAGACGGCTTCGAGTTTCTGGGAAGCGCCCGCGAGTGCGGCAGCGGCGTCGCCGTTTTTGCGGGCCACGACGCCGGGTTTTTCCGCGCGATCAGCGTAGAGCTTCCAGATTGTATCGCTCGAGACCGAGGCCAGCTTTCCTTCGTCCCATTTCACCTCGAGCGCGCGGCGGCCCTGCATGGCGTTCCAGGTGTTGTCGGCCACAACGGCGATCCCGGTGGAAATCTGGACGACGTCCTTCACGCCCGGAACGGCCCTGGCCTTGGTGGCGTCAAAGCTGGCAACCTTGCCGCCGTACACCGGACAGCGCAGGACAACTGCGTGAAGCATTCCGGGGCGGCGCACATCGATCCCGAATCCGGCGCGGCCGTTGACTTTTTCCCGCGTATCCAGGCGCTTCAAGGGCTTGCCGATCACCGCGAATTGGGTGGCATCCTTGAGGGTCACGTCGGACGGCGGAGGAAGCTTGCCCGCGGCCACCGCGAGGCTGCCGTAGGTGGCGCGACGCTTCGTGGCCGTGTGGACCATCGTGCCGTCTTCCGCGTGGCATTCGGATTTGTCGACGCCCCACTTTTCCGCGGCGGCGCGGAGCAGCATTTCGCGCGCCGTGGCGCCGGCCCGGCGCATCGGCACCCAGCCTGAGCGGATGCTCGTACTGCCGCCCGTACCCTGAGCCCGGAAGACAGGATCGAAATAGACGGCCGCAGCGGGAGCAAATTCGGTGCGAATCTTCTTCCAGTCGCACGCGAGCTCTTCGGCCGCGAGCATCGAGAGAGACGTGACCACGCCTTGCCCCATCTCCGATTTGCTGATGATGATCGTGACGTCATCGTCCGGACTTACGTGAATCCAAGCGTTGAGCACTTCCGGTTCCGCGCCGGCGGCGAAAATCTCGTCGCGGCCGGGAAGGTAGAAACCAACGACAAGGCCGGTCGCGCCAGCCACGCCGGTCTTCAGGAACTCGCGGCGGTCGAGCGACACTTTTCCCCGGCTCATTCCGCACCTCCTGCGACAGCGTTTCCTTGGGGCCGTTCGAGTTCGGCGCTTTTCGCCGCGGGCGGCCCGTGGTGCAACTGCGCGGCGCGGTGAATCGCCCTGCGAATCTGCTGGTAGGTGCCACAGCGGCAAATGTTGCCGCTCATCGCGTCGTCAATCTGAGCATCGGTCGGGTTCGAAGTCTTGGCCAGGAGACTGACGGCAGACATGATCTGTCCCGACTGGCAATAGCCGCACTGCGGCACGTCCAATTCGATCCAGGCTTGCTGGACGGGATGGCTGTGGTCGGACGAAAGCCCCTCGATCGTGGTGACCTTCTTACCGGCGACACTGGAGATCGGAGTAACGCAGGAGCGCGTTGCCTCACCGTTGATATGGACGGTGCAGGCGCCGCACAACGCCATGCCACATCCGAATTTGGTGCCGGTCATGTTGAGTGTGTCGCGGAGAACCCAGAGCAGAGGCATGTTGGGCTCAACGTCCACCGCCTGGGGCTTGCCGTTGAGAGTAAAACGAATCGCCATGAGACTCCTCCTTCGCGCTTGGGGATGTCCGCCTATACGAATATATTCCCTCGCCGAAGCGCGCGCGTCCAAAAAATATGCCGGCGATGCAATGCTATCAAGAATCGATCGCTTCGGGCCGCGAAACGCCCGACCGCCGACGGGTGGGAGCGAGCCAAGGTACGACTCCGTCGTTTTTTATCCCGTGGCAGGACGTGACGTGCCGTTGCAAGTCAGCGGCCTTGCTGGAAGCTTAGAAACAACAACATGTAGCGCTTCAGCGTGTGCGTAATCAGGAAATTCTCTTTGACGTGCTCGTGCCCATTTTCACCGAGTACGCGAGCGAAATCGGGATTGGAGAGCAGGAACCGAATTTGATACGCCGCGCCCTCAACGGAATGAACGAGCATTCCGGTGAGCTTGTGAATGACCTGCGCCGGAATCCCTCCGACGGCCGACGCCACCACCGGCTTATTCTTCCAGAGCGCTTCGCTGACGGTAAGGCCAAACCCTTCCCTCAGCGACTTCTGAATCACCAGCGTCGACGCCCGCTGAAGGGCATTGATCTCCAGATTACTCCACGGGGGCAAATTCAAGACGTGAATGTCCGGATCGGCGTTGGCAGCATCCTTTACTTCGTCCAGGACGGCTTCGCCCTCCGGGTCATCCGGGGCCCCGCCGCCGGCCAGGACGAGCTGACAATCACTGTGCCTGCGGACCATCTTGTACGCCTGAATCACACCGACGGGGTCCTTGAGGCGGTCGAATCTCGAGACTTGGGTCAGAATCGGCCGCTTCGCGTCAATTCCAAAGCGCTCGAGAACCTCACTCACCACTTCCGGTTCGAGTTCGCGATTCTTGTCTGCGAGCGGATCGATCGTGGGATAGAGCAGATATTGGGGGATCTTCAGGCCCTGCGTGAAAGCCGGATCGGAAAACGCGCTGGCATCGTAGCGCTCGACAAACGGCCGCAGAAATTCCCAAACTTCGCGCGACGGGTGCGACAAGTCCAGATGGCATCGCCAGATCCAGCGCCCCTTGGAACCATCGCGCGCTTGCACCAGCGCGACAGGCTGAGGGTCGTGGATCACGACCATATCCTCATCGAATTCCATGTGGCGTCTGTTTTCCTCGTTGACCGCGAGGAAGAGGTCGAACCAGTCCGCAGTTCCTTCGTAGGGCGCGCCATGCAGGGCGTTGTGGAAAGCCTTGGTGACAGCAAAGAACTGGTTCCCACCCTTGAGGACGTCCCAGCGGGTCGGAATGCCGATTTCATCGAGAAGCGGCACCAGGCGGTTGAGGATCTCGGCAACGCCGCCTCCCACCGAGGTGGAATTCACCATCTTTACGCGCCGGCCTTGCAACTGGCGCGCGAACACCCGCAACGAGCCGATTTCGGACTCGCCAACAACCGCCGCGTAGGCGTCAAGTTGTGGGACGGGTGCCTGAGCTGCCTTGGTTTCCGTTTTCATCGGTCGATCCACGGGTGGATGGTCTTGATGATTTGTTCGCGCAAGTCCTCGAGTGTGTTCACGTATATGTCGATGAGATCGATGCGCCTGGCGAGTTCGGGCAGGTCCAAGCTGTCTTCGATCCAATGCGAGAAGTCGTTCGTCTTCAGGTGCAATCGCAGCCGCGAATTAATGAAATAATGATGGAGGGTCTGCAAGCTGATTCTTCGGATGCCCTCCTCCAATTCCTGCAGATTGGAAGCCGTTTCATCTCGCGGCACCGAGAATTCCAAGGCTTCACAGAAGAAGAAAGGCTCGAAGGCGGACCGATTCGCTGCCGTGGGGTTCCCTTGAAGATATCCATCCACAGCGTTCACCAAGGAATCGCGAAGCTGCGCGAGCGACGTGCAATCGCGAAGGTCAATCGCCGCCAGCCGCTCCCCTAGCGCGGCTTCATTGCAGGCAGCCAGGGCCCACTGCGCGAAGTCGTTGGAGAACACGGTGTAATGCTGTCGTTCCAAACTTTGGAAGGTGTGATGGAAGATGGACGCATCCGAACACGAGTGCAGGTTCTGCGCAAGCTCCCCTAACGTCGTGGCCCGCGCGGCACAGATCCGAATCAGGTAGGACGCGGTAACGAATTGAAATGGCGCTTTTGCCTGTTTCATTTCGTCCTATGACTTTCTCACACGCTCGTTCCGGACGCCAAACCAACTTTCGGCTCTTTCACGATCGAATCGCGAGTAACCTTGGTTTCAAGATCAATGCTCCCCAAGCGGCGAGATAAATGTACCGCAATCCTAGCCCGTTCTCGATTTAGGAATGAAGACCCGGTGTTCCTCGCCTGCAACGGCCGAGAGCCCGCCTTACGGCTCTCAGGCGTTCCACCCAATTACGACTCGCGCGGCTGATTGAACGGTTGCCCGGATTGATTTGAGAAGGCCGTCGCGGGGCGAGTAATCCTTCCGACCGCTCCGGGAAATCGGTTAGAATAGATGCGTCGGCAGGCTTTCCAAATCGTTCGTGCCGAGGTAGCTCAGTTGGTAGAGCAGCCGATTCGTAATCGGCAGGTCCCCGGTTCAAGTCCGGGCCTCGGCTCCAAACTACTGAAAACAAAGAATGACGTTAGTTGACCGGCTCCGACTTCGTAACATCTGGTAACAACTCCGAAGCGATTGCGACGAGCGCCGCGCGAAAGTCCGCGTCGTCGGCGTGAACGTAGATTTGTTCCGTCGTCGCGACGCTCGCGTGACCGACGATATCCGCGACGACTTTCGACGAGTAGCCGCGACGCTGCAACGACGTCGCGAGCGTATGCCGGAAGTCGTGCCAGCCGCCGATCGAAAGTCCGATGAAGCCCTCACGTCGTAGCCGAATCGTTAGGTCTGTCTGGTTTCTCTAATTTCGAGCCGAGCCTTTTTGGCCTGTCGCAGGCATGAGGGATGCGCCATCGATGTCCCGGCTAGTCGGGCACGACGCGATAGTGCCAAACTTTCGCACCCGGCGGAATCTTATCCTTAGGGTATTTCTTTTCCCCGGCCTGCGTCACGGCTGCTTGTTCGGCCGGATCGGTGACCACGACTAAGGTGCGATCATACAATTGATTTCCTATCTTCAGACGCACGTGGGGATCGCGAGCCACATACTCATTCCAGGCTCTGCCGTGGGGAAACGGTTTAAGTCCCGGCCAATAGAAGGAGCCTACATAAAGCTGGTGATTATATGCGATACAGTAAGCTGTTACCGAGTGAGGCAGAAGATACCAGGTCCGGGTCTGGATCTTGATACTTGGATACTTGTCGGTGAACGACCAGTCGGTGACGGGCGTGGTGACGACATCCCCTCTAAGCCACAAGCCAGGCATCATGCACGTCCAGTTACCAACGGTTGCACATCCCCGAGGTTCGAACCCCGTGACGCGCAGCGCCAGCAGCAGCAAGATCAAGCCAATTACGATTGATCCACCAATTTTCAATAGTGTTCTCATACCGCTACTCCATCGCGACGAAAGCGTACTGCTCCAACGAAGTAGTCCCGCTTCGGTTCATCTTTCCGATAACACCATAACGACAGATCGGGCCAGGCGCCGTACTGCCGCCAAGACGATCACGGTGCGCGAGTTTAGCACGGATCCGCCCATCCCCCTGTTATCAACCGGAATTGGTTCTTCGGCCAAGGAAGGAACAAATAGTGCACGGGAGCGTTTCGGTGTGCGTACAATGTGTGACCGCTGGAAGATCAAGAACAGAATCCGACAGTTCCATGCGATTCGATGACCGAGCCCGTTCCCCATTTGCGCCCTGGATGGTTAATGGGTTGACGGCTGTTCGCCTGGTTCTAGTGATTCCGTTTGCGTTCTTCATGGCCAACGGAGACATGCGTCATGCGGTTTTCGCTTTGCTCGCGATGGTGGTGGCGCTGGCGACGGACTTTTTAGACGGGCCCATCGCACGTCGAACAGGTACTGTGAGCGCGGTTGGCCGGACCTTCGATCATACTTGCGACTTCCTCTTCGTCACCGGCGGGCTGTTTGCCGGCGCTCTGCGTGGCGCGTTCCCGTGGATCCTGCCGATTCTGATCACTGCGGCCTTTGCCCAATATGTCATCGATTCGTACTGGGTTCATGGGCAGAGCAGCCTTCGCCCGAGCCAGCTCGGCCGTTACAACGGCGTCCTTTACTTCGTTCCGCTCGGCATGGACATCCTCATTCGCATCGGAATGCACTTCCTACATCCACTGCTCACTCTGCTTGTCTGGATGTTGGTTCTTAGCACGCTGGCATCCATGGGCCAGCGTCTAATGTTTGGCAGGATCCCCAAAGAGCTCCCGAGTCGCCCGCCGGAGAAATAGCAGGCCCATTCCGGCGTTGAAGAAGATAAAGAAATTGTGCATGACGAACCCGAAGGCAGTCATCTGGCCCGGCTTGTCGGGAAAGAGCAGGACCCAGAAAAGGATCGCGACGGAGTGCATCGGTCCCGGCATGGCTGCTCCAAAGAAAATCACCGGCAGATATCCCAGCATTTCACCGAAGCTTACCGACCCCCCAAAGAGTCTCAAAGCCAGCGTGTAGATGACCACGCCAGCGAGAACCAGAGGCGCGCGCATCGCAAGGACAACCCCGTACTGCGAGACTTTCGCCAGCCGGAACGCCCGGAAGATAGGGCGGTCGCGCAATGCCATCCCCGAGCCGATTTTCCCGCTGAAAAATAAATGGAAAAGCACAAAAAACGCAGCGGAGGCCAACGCAATCCAGGGGATCAGGTGAAAGGCCTTCTGGATACTGCCCCACCGCAACATCGCGCCGATCGTCGCCCATAGCATCAGGCTGTAATACTCGCAGAACATGACGAAGAGCATGCTAGAACCGATCTCCCAACCGGGCACCCCGTCGCGACGGTTCAGATAGAGCGCGATGGCGCCTTTACTGACCTGCTCGTTCACAAGGGACAGGATGTAAGCGCTGGCACGAATGGGTAAGATATCGGCGTAACGGATTTTGGCGTTGAACCAGTTGATCACACTCCATACAACCAAGCTGTCAATCACGAGATAAAGGACACAGTACGGAATCATCAGGGCCAGCCAGCGAGTCCAACTGACATTCTCAAAGCTTCTTACCAGGTAGGGAAGTAGCCGGCTGCCCTCGGCCGCGGCTGCACGGTCCAGACGGGTGTAGAGATAGGCGAAGCAGGCTGCCGTGATCACGAATGGCAAGAGTCGCTGCCACGGCTTGGGCTTCTTCCCGCCGGGGGAAGGAATGCTGTTGGATTGGCTCGTCTCTTTCATCCTTGTCCTCGCCCCAAGCTGTTTTTGATCATTTCGTCGATTCCCGTCAGCTGGATTCCGAGTTCACTCGCCGCTGACCGCGGGTCTAGATTCGTATCGGCCGTGATCACATCGAGCGCGTCCAGTGAAAAGCCGGGGCGGCCGGCGAGTTGCCGAATCGCCAGCGCAACCCGTGCCAAACTTTTCGGAATCGTGCAGATGCGGCCTTGGCGCCCCAGTAGGTGAGACGCTCGCTCCACGATTTCCCGGTCCGGCAGCGAGATGGGTCCAACGAGGTTCAAAGTTCGGTTATTCGCTATAGAAAGATCGGTGGCGTTGATCGCAGCCCGTGCTAGGTCGTCCACATAGAGAGGCTGCTGAAGATTGCGACCGCCGCCGATCAGTTTTGCCCTTTTCAGGCTGGCGTTACGCTCCAGTGCCGCGGCGCCTTCGGTTCCGGGGCCCAGCAATAACGGGGCCCGCAGCACCGTATAGCATAGACCCGACGCGCGCACCAAAGCTTCTGCCTGCCCCTTGGTGCGGTAATAACGGTTTGAAGATTTCTCATCGGCTCCCGTTGCACTGACCAAGACAAGTTTCTTCACCGCGCTCCGCTTCGCGGCTTCCACGACGCTATAAGCCGGTGCAACATTTGCTTGCTCATACGTCGAACCCGGCCGCTCCACGAGAACTCCTGCGAGGTGGATCACGGCAGAGGCTCCCTGAAAAGCCGTGCTGAGGCTGCTCGGGTCCTCGTACGAGATTCGGACCACGCTGTTCCCACTGCCCAACAGCCGCCGGACCTCTTCGGCCGCATGGTCGGAGCGAACCGCTGCGACAACCGTGTTTGGTGCCGCCCATCGTGCCGCTCCGCATCGCAGGATGGCACGGCCGACGGCGCTATTGGCGCCGGTGATGACCACCTTCATGCCTTCCCCCCGACCAATCGCTGGCAATATTTGCGCGACTAATGTGCTTGGGCAAGAGCGCACCCAAATCAAGTAAGACCGAACTTACTACGTCTCGACAGGCGCTAATCTACAATGCGCAAATCGCTGGAAAGCAGATTCTTCGGACGCGTTCCTAGTCTGATGTGACGTGGAACATAACCACGGTATTTTTCGGTGAAACTCTCATTTGCGGGTATTTTTTCGCTTTGGCCTGGAGCACGGCTGCTTTTTCGGCCGGATCGGTGACAACAACTAAGGTACGATCATACAATTGATTTCCGATCTTCAGTCGTACGTGTGGATCACGAGCTACGTTGGAATTCCAGCTTCTTCCGCCGTTGGGATACTGATCCGCCTTGGGGTAAGT
>DATLWP010000091.1:0-4361 GCA_035576265.1 Candidatus Polarisedimenticolia bacterium | reverse complement strand
ACAAAGTGTTGAGCACGCTCCGCGGAACGGATATTGAAGATCTCATCCGCCAACACAAAGTTTCCGGCGGAATGATCCTGAAGCTCGAAGCCGCCAAACGCGCCCTCGCTGGGGGCGTGTCCGAAGTGCGCATTGTCGGCGGCACGAAGCCGCGCGCGCTGCTCGCCGCAGCCGGCGGGGGACGCTGTCCCGGCACGCGCGTCCTGCCCGTTGTGCGCAGCGCGCCCAAGACCGCGCACGGAGCAGCTCAGGGGGCCGCGCAGGGTGCGGCGCAATAGCCATGGCCAAGAAGAAGAGAACGGCGCAAAAGAGAATGCCGCCCAAACGCATCTCAGCGGCACAAATTCGGGCCGATGCAACTCGCTACATGATGAACACATACAGGAGGCCTTCCGTCGTGTTCACGCACGGCCGCGGTTGCCGCCTGTACGATTCGCAGGGCCGCGAATATCTCGACTTCCTCGCGGGCATCGCCGTGAACGCGCTGGGACACGCGCATCCGCGGATCGTGCGCGTCATTCGGCGCGAAGCGGGCCGCACGACGCACGTCTCGAACCTCTTCCACAATCCCTATCAGGCGCCGCTCGCGCGCAAGCTTGCCGCGTGGTCCGGACTGGACCGCGCGTTTTTCGCGAACAGCGGCTCCGAGGCCATGGAAGGCGCGCTCAAGGTGGCCCGCGCGTACGCGCATGGCAAGTCGTCGAGCGGGGCCGCGCCGAAGACGCGTTTCCTTGCGCTCGAAAATTCCTTTCACGGACGCACCTTCGGCGCGCTTTCGGTCACGCACACGGCCAAGTATCGCGAGCCATTCGCCCCGCTCGTCCCCGGCGTCGAATTCGTTCGTTTCAACGACGTCGCGGACCTCGAGGCGAAATTCGACCACACTGTCTGCGCCATCGCCATCGAACCGATTCAAGGCGAAGGCGGCATTTTCGCGGTCAGCGATGAATTCTGGCAGCGGGCGCGTGAGCTCGCCACGCAGCACGACGCCGCGTTGATTGCCGACGAGATTCAATGCGGTCTGGGGCGCACCGGCCGGCGCTTTGGCTACCAGAAATTCGACTCGGCCCCGGACATGGTCACGATCGCCAAGCCGCTGGCGGCCGGCTTGCCGCTCGGCGCCTTTCTCGCCAGCGAGAAGTTCGCCTCTGCGCTCAGCCCCGGCCTTCACGGATCGACGTTCGGCGGCGGCCCGCTGGTTTGCGCGGTGGCGCTCGAATTCCTCAACGTGGTGGAAGAAGAAGACCTGCTGACCAACATCCTCGTGCGAGGAGCCGAGCTGAGGGCGGGACTTGAAAGACTCGCGGCGCGTTTTGATTTCATTCGCGAGGTCCGCGGCGAGGGGTTGATTCTGGGGATCGACCTTTCTGTGGAAGGCGCCCCATTCGTTCGGGCAGCGCTTCACCGCGGCATGCTCATCAATTGCACCCATGACCACATTCTTCGGCTGCTTCCGCCTTTCATCATTCGCAGCCGGGACGTTGCCGAGTTTCTCCGCAGATTCGAAGCCGCGCTTGCACAGGCCTCCAAGGCAATGAGGAAATCTTCCGCCTCAAAAGCGGAAACTCCCAAGCAGCCAATGGCCCTGGCTGCCGCGAGGTGAACATGAACGCCGTGGCCACACCCGTTGAATTGAAGAACGATCTCCTGACCGGCATGGAATGGACGCCGGCGCAGTTGCGCGATTTCTACCGCCTTGCGGCGGACGTCAAGGCGCATCCGGACCGTTACCGCCGCTCGCTCGCCGGCCGCGTGCTCGTTCTGATCTTCGAGAAGCCGTCGCTGCGCACGCGCGTCACGTTCGAGGTGGGCATCGCCAATCTCGGCGGCACGTCCATTTTTCTCGACCATACGGCGGCGCGCCTCAGTGAACGCGAGCCGATTCGCGACATCGCCAAGAATCTCGAACGCTGGGTGCAGGGAATCATCGCGCGCGTCTTCGCGCAGGATTCGCTCGAAGAGCTGGCAAAGAACGCCAACGTCCCCGTCATCAATGCGCTTTCCGACCGATTCCACCCCTGCCAGGCGCTCGCGGATTTCCTCACGCTCGAGGAGCGCTTCGGCGGATTGCGCGGCCTCAAGCTCGCCTACGTCGGCGACGGCAACAATATGTGCCATTCGCTTCTCACCATCGGCGCGCGCGCCGGTGCGCATCTCCGCGTAGCCACGCCCGCGGGTTACGAGCCGGACGCCGCCATCGTGTCCGATGCGAAGCGCGTCGCCCGCGAAACCCGCGCCAGGGTCGAACTTTTCCGCTCTCCCGAAGAAGCCGTGGCCGGCGCGCAGGCCGTTTACACCGACGTTTGGGCGAGCATGGGACAGGAAGCCGAAGCTGCGAAACGAGAGAAAGTCTTCGCAGCCTATCAGGTGAACGAAAAACTCTTCGCACAGGCCGCGCGCGACGCCGTCTTTCTGCACTGCTTGCCCGCGCACCGCGGACTCGAAGTCACGCCGGGAGTCATCGACTCCTCGCATTCGATCATTTACGATCAGGCGGAAAATCGCCTGCACGTGCAGAAGGCCATTCTGCACATGCTGCTCACGTAAGGAGAATCCGTTGCCCAAGAAAGTCGTGCTTGCATATTCGGGAGGACTCGATACCTCCATCATCATTCCGTGGCTCAAGGAGAATTACGGCGGCTGCGAGGTGATCGCCATGATCGGCGACCTCGGCCAGCGCGAAGACCTCGAGGCCGCGCACAAAAAGGCCCTGGCCACCGGCGCGAGCGCCGCCTACGTGGAAGACCTGCGCGAGGAATTCGTCAACGGCTACATCTGGCCCACGCTCCGCGCCGGCGCAGTCTACGAGCACAAGTATCTGCTGGGCACGTCCTTCGCCCGGCCGCTGCTCGCGAAGAGACAGGTGGAAATCGCGAAAAAAGTCGGGGCCGATGCCCTGGCACACGGCTGCACGGGAAAAGGCAACGATCAGGTGCGCTTCGAGCTGGCCGCCAAAGCGCTCGCCCCCGAACTGAAAATCATCGCGCCCTGGCGCGAATGGAAGATCAACTCGCGGGAAGAGGCGATTGCCTATGCGCGGGAGCACAACATTCCGGTGGAGCAGACCACGAAGAATATCTACAGCCGCGACCGCAACGTCTGGCATCTGAGCCACGAAGGCGGAGTGCTCGAGGATCCCGCGAACGCGCCGGAGGAAGCGATGTGGCAGTGGATCGTCTCTCCCGCGAAGGCGCCCGACAAGCCCGCGACCGTCGAGATCGGCTTCGAAGGCGGGACCCCGGTCTCGGTGAATGGCAAAAAGCTCGCGTCGCTCGCGTTGCTCGATCAATTGAACGAGATCGCCGCGGCAAACGGTGTTGGCCGCATCGACATCGTGGAGAACCGTCTCGTGGGAATCAAGTCGCGGGGCGCATACGAAACGCCGGGCGGCACTCTGCTCGTCGCAGCGCATCGTGAGCTCGAATCGCTCTGTCTCGACCGCGAGACGGCGCATTACCAGCAGATTTTGTCCCTGCGCTACGCCGAGATGGTTTACTACGGCATGTGGTTCACGCCCCTGCGCGAGGCCCTCGACGCCTTCTTTACCAGCTCGCAACGCCGCGTTACAGGATCGGTCGCGCTTTCGCTCTTCAAGGGCAATGTGAACGTCGTATCGCGCCGCTCGCCACATTCCCTCTACCGCACCAACCTCGCGAGCTTCAGCATGACCGGTTACAACCCAAAGGATGCGGAAGGCTTTATCAACCTCTTCGCCCTGCCCATCACCGTTCCGCTCGAGGCTCCCGCGCGATGACAGAACCCGAGACCCAGAAAATGTGGGGCGGACGCTTCGAGCGCGCCCCCGACGCCTCTTTCTACGAGTTCGAGCGGTCCTGGCAGTTCGATCGCCGGATGCTCCCGCAGGAGCTTGCGCTCGATCGTGCCTGGGCTCGCGCCATCGCCGCGGCGGGAATTCTCACTCAGGAAGAGGCCCAGCGGATCGTTGCCGCGCTCGATGAAATCGAAGCCCGCGCCGCGTCTGACGCGGCATGGCTCGACGGCTCGAAAGCCGAGGATGTCCACCATTTCGCGGAGACGGCGCTGATCGAAAAGCTGGGCCCGCTCGGCGCAAAGCTGCACACCGGCCGCAGCCGCAACGAGATGGTGGCCACCGAATTCCGCATGTACGTGAAGCAGGCGGCGCGGGAGATGCGGCGAGCCATCGCCGCGCTCGCTCGCGCGATCGCCGAGCAGGCCAAACGCAATCTTGGCGTGCCCATGCCAGGCACGACGCATATGCAGCACGCGCAGCCGCTGCTTCTCTCGCACTGGCTTTTGGCGCACGGCGAGGCTTTCGAGCGCGACGCCGAACGCCTCGCGGCGGCTGCGGCTCGCGCGGACGCTTGCCCGCTCGGCTCGGG
>DATLWP010000090.1:0-8567 GCA_035576265.1 Candidatus Polarisedimenticolia bacterium | reverse complement strand
CAGCTTTCCGAAGTGCACATCGAGCCGGAAACATTCAAGAGCAAAGATCAGGAGATGCTGCAGGAGCTCATCCTTGCCGCAGTGAACGAGGCCACCCGCCGCGTGGACGAAGAGTTGTCCAAGCAGGTGCGAGACATCACCGGCGGTGTTCCCGGAATCATGGGCCTCAAGATTCCCGGCCTTTTCTAGCCTTCTCCCCTCAAACCTGCCATATTCGCGCGGTTTGGTGCGCGCCGTTCTTGTCTAGCGCTTCGATCTCTGCAATGCGGCTTTTCGAAAAAAGAGGGCGGAGCAAGCGCTCCGCCCTCTCTCCATACACCGATTTTCGCCGGCCGTTTAGCGCGGCGGCGGTCCCGGCATTCCTCCACCGGGCTCGCGGTGGAACAATCCGATCAGAACTGTGCCGGTCAAAACGTGACCATCCATCGCCTTCATCACCTCATCGCGGGTCGCACCCTTTGGCAGGTCGAGCTTCGAATCCAGCGCGAACAGCTCAAACGTGTAATGGTGGCTCGGTCCCGGAGGTGCGCAAGGTCCGAAATACGAGGGCTGGCGAGCAATGTTGCTGGCCTGCACCCCCACCGTCGAATCCGCCTTCACGCCCTCGGGCAGTGACGTCGCGTCGCCCGGAACGTTGAAGATAAGCCAGTGCGTGATGTCGTAGATCGATTTCCCCGCATGCGCGTCCGGATCGTGCAGGAGCACGACGAAGCTCTCCGTTCCCTTGGGTGGATTGACCCAGTTCAGCTCAGGCGACGTCATGTTCCCCATCCCGGCCGCGCAGGTGTATTTGTCGGGTATCGCGCTGCCGTCCGCAAACGCCGGCGACGAGAGTCGCATCTGCGGTCCCATCGGAGGCGGTCCGCCTCCCGGCCTGCCGCCCGGCCCTCTTCCTGGTGGCGGGCCTTGTTGTGCGAGAGCAGGAACCACGCTCATCGCGAAAAGAAATGCCAAAGCAGAGACGAGCCTTGCTGTCGTTCGCATTCGGTCTTTCCCCCTTTTCGACTCTGAAAGTCTCGAGCCAATCCTGGAAACGCTGCTCCAAGGCCCATGCGGGAAATGCGGGCACCGTAAACCCCGGCAAATTGTGCACGCAATGAGCCTGTGGGTCATTGGACGCCGCCGCCCCCCATTCCGTTTCACGCCGCATTCGCCGCGCGTCGTGCTTTTATCTTTGGCGATGCGGTCGGCGACAATCGGCTATCTGATCGAGCTAGAGGCTTACCCCGACCGCCATCTGGCGAACCGGCGCGCAAATCTGCCATAATCAAAATCGAGATGACGCCGCATGCCTGATTTCGCTCCGTCCGTTTCCCGGCTAATCGATGAACTGAAGCGCCTGCCCGGCATCGGGCAGAAGACGGCGCAGCGCCTCGCCTTCTATCTGTTGCGCGTGGACCGCGAGCAGGCGCTCGCGCTTTCCGACGCGATCCGCGACGCGAAGGAAAAAGTGCGCGAATGCTCGATCTGCAACAACATTACGGACGCCGATCCGTGCCTTTTTTGCACCAGCGCAACGCGGAACCGCAACACGATCTGCGTGGTCGAAGAAGCCACGAATATCCAGGCAGTCGAAAAAACCCGGCAGTTTAACGGGCTGTATCACGTCCTCGGCGGCGCGCTCTCGCCCCTGCAGGGGATCGGGCCGGATCAACTGAAGATCAAGAGCCTCATCGAGCGGCTCAAGGGCGGCGCGGTCGAGGAAATTATCATTGCCACGAACCCCACCGCCGAAGGCGAAGCGACCGCCGTCTATCTCTCCAAACTGATTAAGCCGCTGGGGGTCCGCGTCACCCGAATTGCCATGGGCATTCCGGTGGGTTCCGACCTTGAGTATGCCGACGAGGTCACCATGCTCAAGGCCATGGAAGGCCGCCGCGACCTGTAACCCTTCCCACGCAAGCGCTCGCCGCAACGACCTTCCGCAGCACGTTCCTGGCCGGGCTGCTCGCGCACGGGCGAAGTTACCCTTTCGCACAACCTTCCCGGGCCGCTCGACCGAGTCAATTCGGGATGTTACTCTTGAAGCCAAGACGCACGGAGGGGGTGCGTGATCGAGTCTCTGCCATCCAACGACGCCGGCACGCAAAAGCGCCGCAGCACGCGAATCGTTCAGGCTGTGCCGATTATAGTGACGGGTGTGGACGCGCTCGGCCAGCCGTTCAAAGAGCGCACGACAACCGTGATGGTCAACTGCCACGGCTGCAAGTACCAGTCGAAACACTACGTTCCGAAGAATTCGACGATCACGCTGGAGATTCCGCGCCTCGAGGCTCAGCTCCCTTCCCGCACGGTGACGGGCCGCGTTGTCTGGGTTCAGCGGCCGCGCACCGTTCGCGAACTTTTCCAGATTGGACTCGAGTTCGAGGTCGCGGGAAATGTGTGGGGGATAGCGTTTCCGCCGGAAGACTGGTTCCCCTACCCCGGAGACGAGGCGGCGGCAGCACCAGCGCCGTCGGAAAAGGCGCCGACCCTCGAGGCAGTACCGCCCCCAGCCCAGCAAGAGCCCTCCGCGCCGGCACCCACGACGCCTGAAGCAAAAGTCGAAACCCCGGCTGCGGTTCCTCCGGCGCCTGCGCCCAGCGCGGCAGCGCCACCTGCGATCCCAGCGTCACCCGAAACTTCCTCGGCCGACAGCAAGATCCACGTGATGCCGAGCGTGGGCCCGGCCCAGGACGCCCAGCTTGCGACCGCGCGACACATGGCCAAGATGGTCGCAGATGCCAAAGAGACCCTCGACAAAACGGTCCGCAAAGGCGCGCAGACAGCAATCAATGAAGAGATGACGGTGGTCCGCCAGCAGCTCGACGCTCAACTTCATGAGGCCGTCGAACGGGCGATCAAGGTTTCGATGGAGCGCGTTTCCGAAACGGCGGCGAAGAAAGTGGTGCAGCAGGCGGCGGAACGCACCGCTGCGATCGTGGAAGAGGCGCGCAGGGCAAGCCAGGCGGGCGCGCAGCAATTGGACGTCAAGATCCGCCAGGCAGTCGAGGACGCGGTAAGCCGCGCCGCGGAGGAGGCTGCACAGCAAGCAGCCCAGCAAACCGCCGCGCAAAACCTGAAGCATACGGTTGAAGACGCGGTCCAACGGGTTATCTCGGAGCGCGAAGCCTCCTCGCCCTCGCTCAAGATTCTATCGTCTCCGGAAGCCGCGCAACGTCATCTCGACGACTGGAAAAAGAGCCTTGAAGAGACTGCACACAAGGTGCGGAACCAGACGGTCGAGCAGGTGCAAGCCGGCGCAACGGCCACGAGCCAGCGCTGGAAGGAAGAATTTGAAGCAGCGCTGAAGGGTGCATCACAGAAACTCGGCGAAAAGCTCGGCGAAGTCTCGCAAGGCGCCCTGGCCCAGGCCGAGGAAGTGATCGCCGCGCGCAGTGCCGACCTTCGCGCGTCGATTGCCGATGCGGTCGCCGGGGCGGAAGCAACCGTTCAATCGTTGGGCGCCGGACTCGAGCAGGAGCGCGCCCGCACGGAACAAGCTAAAACCCAGCTCCACGAAGCAGCCAAGTCAGCGGTAGAGCAAACCCGCCGACATATGGATGAGTTGCTCACTTCACGGTCCGAGGAGATCGGACGAAATGTCGAGCAAGTAATCGCCGACCGCGCCAAGGGCATCGAGCCGATCATAGAAAAATCAGCGCAAGAGGTGATCCAGCGTCTCTCGGGCGAACTCGACCAGCAGCTCGCGCCGAAGGTCGATGCCGCCCAGAAGACCGCCTCGGAACTCGCTCACGCCCGCGAGCAGGCCGCGCAGATCCAGAGCAGCCTCCGCGAGCAGGTCGAGCAGGCTTCCGCGCACGCTGCGCAGATCGAAACGACGATTCGCCAGCAGGTTCAGCACGCTTCCGAACGAGCCGTGCAGGAATCGCTTGAGCGGCTGCGGCAGGAAACGGCGAAATACCCCGCGGAATTCGACCAATCGTGCCGCGCGGCCCTCTCGAAGGTCGAGGAAGAGCTCGAACAGAAAAGCACCGAGACCCAGCACGCCACGTACGAAGCGCTCCTGAAGGCGTCCGACTGGTACCAGAAAAAGGCGCAGACGACCATGCAATCGACGATGGAAAAGACCGTCGAGCAATCGACCTCGACGCTCCGCCATCGCGCCGCCGAGATTTCCAGCCTCGTGGCGTCCGAGCTGGACCGCTACGGCCGTACCTATGTGGAGCACAGCCAAGCTCAAATCGAAGAAGCCGCGAAGGAAGTGACGGACCGCGAGCGAGGAAAGCTCGGCGAAACCGCGGACATTGCTACGGCGAGCTTCAGCGACCGCGTGCAGCAAGTGACGGCGGATTCGCTTCGACGTTTCGAAGACGCTTCGCGTGAAGCCCTCGAAAAAGCGCGCTCGGACATGGAGTACAACCGCGAGGGCTCGCTGGAGGCATTCCAGAAGAGCCTCGACGACAAGATGCTGCGGGGCGTGGAACAGGCGCAAACTTACTTGCAGTCGCAGCTCGTCCCGCTGATCGAGGAGTTGGAAAAGAACCGGCAAGCGCAGCAGCAAGCGTGGATGGAGCAGTTGAAGAAATCAACCGACGAATCGATCGAGCAATATAAAGCGCGCCTCGAGAATGCTTCCAACTCCTGGCTGCTTGCATCCGCCACTACGCTCGGACAGCATTCGCAGGCCGTTCTCGACACGCTGGCCAAATCCGCCGAAAAACGCATCCGCGAGACCTGCGCCGAAGTCCTGGCCGGGATGGGCGACACGATCAAGGAACGCCTGGCCGGAATTTCGGGTCAGTTCGACACCGATCAGGACGACGACGTACCACGCAAGAAGAAGTAGCCTCCCCCTGAGTAGCGATCCACCTCGGCCCTCCCGACCCACACATTCGGCTGCATGGCGGGCCGTTTCTGATTCGGGCACTCGACTCGGTATAATGTGACCATGTCGAATCAGTCGTTCCTCAGCGTCTGGTGCAAGGACTTTCCGGAAGAGCGCATCCTCGAACGCTTCGCTGCCGTTCTCGGGACGGTTCCCTTCTCGGCGATGCGGCCAGGGTTCACGCAACTGACGATCCGCGCAGTCGATGCTTCGGAGGCGCCGATTCTGGAGCAAGACCTCCGCGCGGTGCCGCTCGATGCCGCCGGCATCCTCGAAATCGCGCGGGACCATCTGCACGGCGACTGCTGCTACGAGGTTCGGACCCACTGGGACCTCGCCATCTTCGACGGAGCCGCCGGACAATCCAAGATCGAGCCGCAGCCGCTCGAGATCGTGTGCAACGGCGAGGATTACGACGACGGCATCTGGCGGGAGAGCGGCCACTTCGAAGTGAACTTCGGCTTCGAACATTTTTTCACGGGCCATGCCGGCCTGCTCGGTATGCGCCGGCATGCCCGCGCGGCTCCGCAGAGCGCCGAAGAAGCGCGCTTCCTCGAGGCGATGGCCTGGCCGGAAAATCTCGAAAAGTATCAGGTGCAGACGCGCGAGAATATCCGCAAGATTCTCGACTGGGTCCGCCGGATCGAGCAAGCCGTGCCGGTAGAGCGCGTGCGATTGTGGTCCGAAGGCGAGGAAAATTTTGAAGCGCGCCTCGAGGAAATATTGGCGGTCCGCTAGGGGATGAATGGGGGACGCTGCGATTTCTGGCGGATCGCCGAAAAATCGCGAGCGAAGGCTTCTTCCCTGTCGGCTGTCCAAGCGTTAGAATCGTGTATCGATACGTGCCGTCGGGAAGCCTCGGTCGCGCCGCAGGGAATCGAAATCGGGCGCGGGCGCTCTCCCGGAAGCGTACTCAAAATCACGGGGTTTGCGTCTAATACTGGCCGGTGAGCGCCATCTCACAACCCGTTTCTGCGGCACCCGCCCGTCCCGCGCGGAGACCCTCCGGATGGGACCATCTGAAAACGCTGATCCCCTACGTGCTTCGTTACAGGGGAATGGTCTCGCTCGGCCTGCTGACCCTCGCCCTGATGGGCATTGTCGGCGCGCTGCCGCAACTGATTATCGGTATGATTACCGACTGCGTGACGGGCTCGGCGCAACCGCTTTCCACGCTTTCGGGAACGGCGCGCCATCTGCTCCATCCGCTGTTCGCGTTTTACGCCCCGCTCAGCCGGAGTGCGCTTGGCCTGTACTGTCTCATCCTCGTCGGCGCCATGCTGGCGAAGGGATTCTTCTCATTCTGGACGAGATGGATCCTGATCGGTATGTCGCGCGACATTGAATACGATCTGCGCAACGATCTTCTGAAGCGGTTGGTCGCTCTCGATCCCGAATTCTACGGGCGAAATCGCACGGGCGATCTCATGTCGCGAGCCACCAACGACCTGAATGCCGTGAGGATGGTGCTCGGGCCCGGCATCATGTACACCGCGGTTACGTTTTCGACGATGGTGCTGGCCATCTTTTTCATGATCAAACTTTCGCCCATGCTCACGCTGTGGGTTCTGCTGCCCGTGCCCCTCGTGGTGCTCGCGGTACGCTATTTTGGCCAAATCATTCACCGACTCTCCGAGGAAATTCAAGCGGCGCTCGGCGTGCTTTCCACGCGGGCCCAGGAGAATCTGACGGGTATACGCGTCATCCGGGCCTATGCGCAGGAAAAACCGGAAATCGCCTCGTTCGACCGCGCGAATCGCGAATATGTGGATCGCAATATCAAGTTGATCGGCAGTTGGAGTTTATTCTTCCCCGCCCTGTCGGTGCTCATCGGAGTGTCCGTTGTCATATTGCTCGGCATCGGCGGCGCCAGGGTCGTCGACGGGCGCGTATCGCTCGGCACGTTTTCGGCCTTCTACACATTCCTGATCCAGCTCATTTTCCCCATGATTGCCATCGGCTACGTGACGAATATTTTTCAGCGTGGCGCCGCCTCGATGGGCCGGTTGAACTACATCCTGACTGCCCAGCCGAATATTCGTGACACCTCTGCTGCCGGAGCCGGGGTACGCTTGACCCGAGCGACCGGAAACGGAGAGCCGCAGGATCGCCGTCGCGCAACCGAGCATGCCGCCGAACCTCCGATTCGCGGCGACGTCGAGTTTCGGCACCTGACGTTCGCGTATCCGGCCTCGGGCAACGGTTCCGGAAATGGCCCGGTCCTTCGCGACATCAGCCTGCACATTCCCGCCGGCTCGACGCTCGCGATCGTCGGCCCCACGGGCAGCGGCAAATCCACGCTTGCGACGCTGATCGCCCGTCTCTGGGAAGCGCCTCCGGGCACGTTGCTGGTCGACGGGCAGCCGATCGGCGAGTATCCGCTTGCCGAACTCCGCCGCTCCATCGGCTACGTGCCCCAGGACACGTTTCTGTTCAGCGACACGATCCGTGAAAACATCGCTTTCGGCGTAGCTGGCACGGTGGACGAGGAAATTCTCGAAGCCGCGGAAATCGCCGGCATCTCCGGCGAGATTCAGAGCTTTCCGAAACGCTTCGACACGCTGGTTGGCGAGCGCGGCATCACGCTTTCCGGCGGCCAGAAGCAGCGCACGTCTCTGGCGCGCGCCATCCTGCGAAAGCCGAGGATTCTGATTCTGGACGACGCGCTCTCGAGCGTCGACACCGATACCGAAGAGCGCATCCTCCGGCGACTGCGGGAAGTCATGCGCCAGCGAACCACGATTCTCATTTCGCACCGCATTTCAACGGTCAAGAACGCCGACCAGATCATCGTCATGCGTGACGGTCGCATCATCGAGCGCGGTACGCACGACGGCCTGCTGGCGCTGGGCGGCTATTACGCCGATCTCTATCAAAAGCAATTGCTCGAGGAAGAACTCGAACGCGAATGAGCGACTTCCGCGAAGAAGAGAAACTCGGAAAGCTCTACGACACGCAGCTCACGCGGCGGCTGATGACGTATCTGCGCCCGTATCGCTGGCACGTCGCGTTGGCTGTTTCCATCACGCTTGGTGTGGCGGCGATGGAGATCGTTGGCCCCTATCTGTTCAAGGTCGCCGTCGATAGTTACATTGACCCGGGCTTTTCTCACGCGATCAGCCGCAGGGCGGCCCTCGCCGGTCTTCTGTGGGTCGTGCTCGCCTTCCTGGGATCGCTTCTCGCGAGCTTTGGCCTGCAGTACCTTCAGGTGCGCATCATGCAGGTTGTCGGCCAAAAAACGATGTACGACCTGCGCAAAGAAATCTTCGAGCGTTTGCAGCGCCTGCCCATGAGCTTTTTTGACCGCAGCCCGGTGGGCCGGCTGGTGACGCGCGTGACGACCGACGTGGACGCCTTGAACGATCTCTTCGCCTCCGGCGTGGTAGCTATGCTGAACGATTTCGTTCTGTTGTTCGGCATGGCTGCCGTGCTGTTCAGTTGGCATGCGTCTCTGGCGCTGGCTGCGCTTTCTCCGCTGCCGTTCATGATTGTGCTCACCTATTTCTTCCGCAACCATGTGCGCGACGCGAATCGCCGGATCCGCACCGCCATCGCCAAGATCAACGCGTTTCTGCAAGAGCACATCAGCGGCATGGCCGTTGTGCAACTCTTCAACCGCGAACAGAAATCTCTCGGGCAGTTCGAGAAATTGAATCGCGTTCACATGGTGGCGTACAAGGACGCGATCGACGCGTTCGCCTTTTTCCTGCCCGGCGTGGAATTTCTCAGCATGGCGGGT
>DATLWP010000089.1:0-3411 GCA_035576265.1 Candidatus Polarisedimenticolia bacterium | reverse complement strand
AGTTCGCGCCGGCGAGGAAACAGAGTGCCACAGCCTCCGGCGACATCTGCCGCCGCCCGGCCGCGAGCCGCACTCTCGAAGCCGGCATTAGAATCCGCGCGGTGGCAATCGCGCGCACCATGACCAGAGGGTCGAGTTCCTCCGCGTGCGCAAGCGGCGTTCCATCGTTCGCCACGAGCATGTTGATCGGCACGCTTTCCGGGTGAGGATCGAGATGCGACAGCTGTTCCAGCAGGCTGATGCGGTCTTCGTCGGATTCTCCCATGCCCAAAATTCCGCCGCAGCAGACGGTGATGCCCGCTTTCCTCAGGTGGGCAATGGTTTGCAAGCGATCCTCGTAGACCCGCGTGGTGATGATGTTGCCGTAGAATTCCGGCGACGTGTCGAGATTATGATTGTAGGCCGTCAGTCCGGCTTCCTTCAGCCGCGCGGCTTGGTTTTCGGTGAGCATGCCAAGCGTGCAGCAAACCTCCAGATCGAGGGCCGCGACGCCCCGCACCATCTCGAGCACGCGCTCAAAATCCTTGCCGTCGGAAACCTGACGCCACGCCGCTCCCATGCAGAAGCGTGTCGCTCCCTCGGCCTTCGCGCGTTCGGCCGCGGCGACGACGTCGGAAGGATTCATCAAGTGTTCGCGCGCTACGCCGGTCTCGTAGTGCGCGCTCTGCGAGCAGTAGGCGCAATCTTCGGGGCAGCCCCCCGTCTTGATCGAAAGGAGACGGCACAATTGCACTTCGCCTGGCTCGTGGAATTCGCGGTGCGCGAGCTGCGCCTGAAAGATCAGTTCCGGGAAGGGAAGCCGGTAGAGGCGCCGAATTTCGTCGCGCGTCCAGTCGTGGCGGATTTGCATGAGCGAGGAAGCCTCTTTTCAGTTTTCAAAGATATCAAAATCCGAAGCGGAGCAGACGAGAAAACTGGATGTCCGAGGAGAAAATCGAAGCGCGCGGCGAGGCTGCCGCGACCGGCAGCCCTCACGGAAGTTGGGTGATCACTCCGCAATCAGCGCGTGCTCACCGTGACGGTCTTCTTCCGCGAGGCGCGGGCGCTCGCGATGTTGGCGAGCCCTTCGAGCAAGTCTTCGACCAAGTCCTGCGCGTTCTCGCAGCCGGGCGAGAGGCGAATCAGAGTGTCGGAAAGGCCGAGCTCCGCGCGCGCCTCAGCAGGAATCGAGGCATGTGTCATCGTCGCCGGATGACAAATCAGGGCCTTCACTCCGCCAAGGCTTTCGCCCAGCGCGAAGTAACGCCGCGACGACGCGAACGACACAACTTCCTCCATCGTTCCATCGAGCTCGAATGAAACCATCCCGCCGAAACCGCTCATCTGTCGGCGAGCGATGTCGTGACCGGGATGATCCGCCAGGCCGGGGAAGTAGACGCGGCGCACCAGGGCATGGCTCTTCAGCGCATTGGCGATGGCAATCGCGTTCTCCTGGTGCCGCTGCATTCTCAGTTCGAGCGTCTTCATGCCTCGCAACGTCAGCCAACAATCGAAAGGTGAGGGAACTGCCCCGGTGGCGTTTTGCAGGAACTTGACAGGCTCGAAAACATCCGGGTCCTTGGCGAGCACCGCGCCTTGGATCGTGTCGGAATGCCCGGCAAGATATTTCGTCACGCTGTGAACGACGATATCCGCTCCCAACTCGAAGGGCTGCTGGAAAAAGGGAGTCGCAAACGTATTGTCCACAACGACGAGCGCAGCGTGCGCATGTGCGAGCTTGGCGACCGCGGCGATGTCGTTGATCAGAAGCCTCGGGTTGGTTGGGGATTCGAGCCAGACGAGGCGCGTTTTGTTCGTGATCGCGGCTTCCACGGCCGCCAGATTGCTCGTGTCGATCTGCCGGATCACGACGCCGATCGGCTGGTAAACCTTGTTCAGAATCCGGTACGTGCCACCATAGACGTCGAGCGGAATGATCACTTCGTCGCCCGGGCGCAGATAGGCTTGCAACACCGCGTTTTCGGCCGCAAGTCCCGACGCGAAGGCCGCTGCGTGCCGGACACCCTCGAGCTCGGCGAGCACAGTTTCCAGACGCTGACGCGTGGGATTGTTCGTGCGCGAATAAGAGAACCCCTTGTCCTGTCCCGGCGCTTCCTGCTCGTACGTCGATGTCTGGAAGATGGGGGCGACCAGGGCGCCGGTCTCAGGCTCCGAGGGCTGGCCCGCATGAATGGTCTTGGTGGCAAATTTCATTGTGTAACTCCCTCCGCGATTCGCGCGAGCACCAGCCCTTCAGATACAGCTGGGCCTGTACGAGTGCCCGGTGCTCCGTATACAACGAAGACGGGCTCCGGGCACAACGGAGACCCGCCGACTCTGGACTTCAGTTTGGGAGTTGAATCTTCAATCGACCGGGGTCCCGGTCAGTTGAGGATCTTATCTCTCCCCACTGGGCAGGAATTAGCACCTTGGCAGTTGCACCAGGTTGCTGTGGCTTCCTAGGGCCTGTCCCCTCAGCCACTCTGGATAAGCGCCGCCGATTCAGCAGCGCCGAAATCGTAGCAAAGGCGGGTCATTCGAGTCAAGACTAGCCCTGGAACGCCGGCCTTTACGGGCGTGGCGTTTGCGACGGGATACTCTCGTTCGTCTTCCGAAACTGCCTTGCGGTTGCCTATGGGGGCTCCTAAGGCGTATGCGAAGGCATAGGTTCACTAGCGTTGGTTCAAACGCGCACAGGTGTTGTGAAAGGTACAATCCCGCTGGGTGGGCAAGGGTTTGGCCCAACTCCAACTCCTTGTCTTTGAACGACCGAGCGCTCGACCGCTTTGGTATCTAGTCTGCATTTGTATCGGCCGGAGGCGAGATCATGGATTTCGGGGCCGATCGAGAACGGAACAACGTTCCTGTAGAGGTTTCGGGTTGGGATGCGTCGGAGAAATTCTTTGTGGAAAGCACCAAGATCGGTTGGAGCCGCGACGAAAAGAGGGAATTGAGTTTGCGCGATGAGGTGTGCGAGGGCTGTGTGGTCTTCGTGCGCCTGCTGCAGCCTACGGAGGACGCGGACAACTTCCCGATTGCATGCCGGGTCGTGAGGGTCAAGGGACAGGGCGCGGACGGCCGCAAGCTGGTTGAGGTGGTGCAGTTGCGACCGCGCGCGTTTTTCGGGGAGACGGCGCGCGATTTGAGCCGCTCCGGGATCAAAGTAGCCTGAGGCCCTCCCTCTCCCCAGTAAATCCGGCAGAGCGCCGGCGGTGCCGGCCTGTTGCTCAGCACCCATGGAATTCCTCTTTGACACTGCGGTGCCGGATCGGAACGCTGGGCGGTCTGGGCGGAGCGAGTCTCGCGACTGGGCGCGCTCTCCCTAGCCTACGAATATTTCTGTGGATGACGATCAATGTCCACAATTCAAGCGCTTTAGACGCTTCAGCCAGCCGAACCTTCTCGTGTTTGCTCCGGTCTTTGCCAGACTTT
>DATLWP010000088.1:0-4188 GCA_035576265.1 Candidatus Polarisedimenticolia bacterium | reverse complement strand
TTCGGGAGGCGAGCGGGCGCGGCTGATTTTCTGCCGGTTGATGCTGCAGAAGCCCAACGTCCTGGTGCTGGACGAGCCGACCAACCACCTCGACCTCGAATCGATCAATGCGCTGAATATCGCCCTGCAGCGCTATCAGGGAAAGGTGCTGCTTGTAACGCACGACCATGACGTGATCGACGAAGTGGCCACCCGCATCTGGCATTTCCACGGCGGCCGCATCGAGGATTTCAAGGGGCCGTACGCGGATTACCTAGCGCAGGAGCAAGCGAGGGCGGCCCAGCAGGCCGGGCCGAGCCGCAAGCCGGCGCGGCAGGGCGCAATGTCAAGATAGCCGCTGACGCCGCCGCGTTCCTTGACCTGGCTGCGGTGCACGAATAGACTGGTGGCGTTCTTGGTAGAGGTGCGGAGGCCATGAGTAGCCGGGCCGAAGGTTCCGAGCAGCTTCGGAGGTCCCGGTGAAAAGGGTTTAAGATGTTCACTCCGCCGAAATCGCTCCGATGGCTGCCATCGAGGCGGTTGGGGGATAGGCCGAAAGGCTTATCCACTGTCATCCCGGCAAGCCGGGATGGAGCGCTATCGAGGAGCGAAGAGGCGAGCTGCAGGTCCCGCGCATCCTTCCCTTCTCCCAGCGTTTTCATCCCGTGGATCAGCCGTTTCAGGGGAAGTGTGTCTTCGGGCGAGGACGCCCGGCGTAAGTCGCCGAGGCGCGGCCAGCCAAGCGCGCAGGCGGCATGGCGGCCGAATCACGGCATCAGACGGGCAAACGGATGAACGTTAACGAACTGGCTCGAGCGCTGGTGGATATCGAGTCGATCACGGACAACGAGAGCGAGGTCGCCGCATATCTCCACGGCCAGTTGTCGCAGCTCGCGGCAAAATCAGGCGGGCAGGTGGAGCGCATGGAGGTCGAGCCGGGGCGCGCGAACGTGCTGGCGTGCTGGGGCAAACCGCTCGTGACGCTCTCGACGCACATGGATACGGTGCCGCCGTTTTTTCCTGCGCGCGAGGACGCGGAGTTCATCTGGGGGCGCGGGGCGTGCGACGCGAAGGGGATCATCGCCGCGATGGTCGCAGCTGCCGAAAGACTGCTGGGCGAGGGAGCAAAGAATTTCGGGCTGCTGTTCGTGGTGGGCGAGGAGCGCAACAGCGCGGGAGCGGCAGCAGCCGCCCGATCGCCGCGCGGCTCGCGGTATCTCGTCAACGGCGAGCCGACGGAAAACAAGCTGGCGCTGGCGTCGAAGGGAGCGCTGCGTTTCGAAGTGGTGGCGCGTGGGCGGATGGCGCATTCGGCGTATCCGGAACTGGGCGAATCGGCGATTGAGGCGCTGCTCGACGCCCTCGAAGCGATTCGCCGGGTGCCGCTGCCGACAGCCGATCTGCTCGGCCCGTGCACGATGAACATCGGAACGATTTCGGGGGGCCGCGCCCCGAACATCATCGCCGACGCCGCCAAGGCGGAAATCCTGGTGCGGCTGGTGGGCGATCCGGCGCCGATCCGAGAGTCCTTCGCGGGCGCCGTCGGCACGCGGGCCCAATTGAAAGAAATTCTGTGCATCCCGGCGATACGCTTCGCGAGCGTTGACAGCCTGCCGACAACCGTTGTCTCCTACACCACGGACGTCCCCGTGTTCGGCCGCAGCTGGGGCGAGCCGCTACTGCTCGGGCCAGGGAGCATCCACGTGGCGCACACGGCGGAAGAGCGTATTGCGAAGAGGGATCTGGCGGAAGCCGCCGATATCTACGCCAACCTGGTGAAGAAGCTGCTGGCAAAGGTTTGAGAAAGGCGAAGATGAATCTCGCAATCGTCGGGTACGGAAAGATGGGCCGGCTGATCGAACAGCTTGCGCCGGAGTACGGATGCAGCGTGAAGCTGCGGCTCGACGTGGACAACAACGCGAACTTCGAAGGGTTGACGAAGGAGAATTTTCGCGGCGTCGACGCGGCGGTGGAATTCTCCACGCCCGCCTCAGCGCCGGAAAATATCGAACGGCTGGCGCGCCTGGGAGTGAACGCCGTGATCGGCACGACGGGCTGGTTCGATCAAATGGAGCGAGCGCGAGCGGCTGTCGATCGTGCCGGGACTGGTCTCGTCTACAGCGCGAATTTTTCCGTGGGTGTGAACGTCTTCTCCCAGGTCGTGGCGGAGGCGGCGCGGCTGATGGCGCGCCAGCCGGAATACGGCGCCTGGGCCTGGGAAATCCATCACGCGACGAAGAAGGACGCGCCCTCGGGAACGCTGCTCGCGCTGGTCGAGCGCATGAAACAGAGCGGCTACGCCAAAAAGATCGATACCGGCAGCAACCGCGCCGGCGCGCACCCGGGAACGCACGAGATCGGCTTCGACTCGCCGGCCGACACCATCACCATCCGGCACACCGCGCGGAGCCGCGAAGGGTTTGCGCGCGGCGCGCTGCGGGCGGCGCGCTGGATCGTCGGGAAGAAGGGGTTCTTCGATTTTCGGGAAATCGTGAACGAGCTCGAGTAGAGCGGTTCGAAGGAGGCAGGATGATGTTTACGGGATGCGGCACAGCGCTGGTCACTCCGTTTCGTCAGGATTGTTCGCTCGATGAGGACGCCCTGCACCGGCTGGTCCGGCGGCAGGTGGAGGCGGGGATCAATTTCCTCGTGCCCTGTGGCACCACCGGCGAGAGCCCCACGCTGGGCGCGGGAGAACAGAAGCGCGTGGTGCAAATCACGATCGAGGAAGCCCGCGGAAAAGTGCCCGTGCTGGCCGGGGCCGGCGGAAACGACACCGCGCACGTGATCGAATTGGCCCGCGAATTCGAGGCGCTCGGAGCGAGCGGAATCCTTTCCGTCAGCCCGTACTACAACAAGCCTACCCAGGAAGGTCTGTACCAGCATTTCAAGGCCATCGCTGCGGCGGTGCGCCTGCCGATCATTCTTTACAACATTCCCGGGCGGACGGGAGTGAATATCGAGCCGGCCACGATCAAGCGGCTCGCGGAAATCGACAACATCGCCGGCGTCAAGGAAGCCTCCGGCAACATCTCGCAGATGGCGGTGATCCTCGATAGCGTGCCGGAAAAATTCGCGGTGCTCTCGGGCGACGACGGGATCACGCTGCCGCTGCTGGCACTCGGCGGCCGGGGCCTGATATCCGTGGCCTCGAACGAAATTCCCGCGGAAATGACCCGCATTGTGAAGCTCGCGCTTGCCAGCGATTTCGCTGCCGCGCGGGAAATTCACCGGCGCTACTTCCGGTTGATGGAAGTGAACTTCGTGGAGACGAATCCCGGCCCGGTAAAGGCCGCCATGGCGCTGATGGGGCTGCTCGAGCCGGTGTTCCGGCTGCCGCTCGTCGCGCCGAAGCCTGAAAATCTCGCCAAAATCCGCAGCGTGCTTGAATCCCTGGGGCTGGTGCAGGGGGTCTATGCTGCGCGCTGAAATCGAGCAGCTGTTCGCGGAAAATCCGTCGCGTTACACGGACGCCCATCGCCGCCTCTTCCAGCAATTCAAAGATGCGCTGAACGCGGGCGAGATTCGCGCGGCCGAGCCCCATCCGCCAGCGCCAACCGGATGGAGGGTGAACGCTTGGGTGAAGCAGGGCATCCTCGCCGGGTTCCGGATGGGCCAGATCGTTGATATGTCCGTGGATGCGTCGCGCCAGCCGTTTTTCGATAAGGCCACGTTTCCCGTGAAACAGTTTTCAGCCGGCTCCGGCGTGCGGATCGTTCCGGGCGGCTCGAGCATTCGCGACGGCTGCTACGTCGCCAAGGGCGTCACCTGCATGCCGCCGATGTATATCAACGTGGGCGCGTACGTGGACGAGGGCACAATGGTCGATTCGCACGCGCTGGTGGGAAGTTGCGCGCAGATCGGGAGGAAATGCCATATCTCCGCGGGGTCGCAGATCGGCGGTGTGCTCGAGCCGGTCGGCGCGATGCCCGTGATTATCGAGGACGAGGTTCTCGTCGGCGGGAATTGCGGCATCTACGAGGGAACGGTCGTGAAGCGGCGCGCCGTGCTGGGCACCGGCACGATCCTGAACCGCTCGACGCCCGTCTACGACCTGGTGACCGGCGCGGTGCGCACCGCGAGTGACGACGAGCCGCTGGTGATTCCCGAAAATGCCGTGGTGGTGGCCGGCGCGCGAGCGATTTCGCACGGTCGCGGCAAAGATTGGAATCTTTCGCTGTACACGCCGGTAATCGTGAAATACCGCGA
>DATLWP010000087.1:0-10420 GCA_035576265.1 Candidatus Polarisedimenticolia bacterium | reverse complement strand
AAGAATCCCTCGCTCGAAGGCATTGGAGCGTACGTCACCGATTCGGGCGAAGGCCGCTGGACCGCGATTGAGGGCGTCGAGCTCGGTGTCCCGCTACCCGTGATTTCCGGGGCGCTCGATGCGCGCTTCCGGTCTCAGGATCCCGAGCCGTTTGCCAATAAGCTGCTAGCCATGATGCGCCATGAATTTGGCGGTCACGCTGTAAGAACAACCGCGAAGGATTAGCAGTTGGCGCCTCCTTCGTCTCGCCGTGAATCGCCTCTGGGCCGATGCAGGTTTATACGCCCATCTGTGCAGCGGGTGAGATAGAAGCGGCTATGAAATCGGTCAGGCGCTGGATCGCCTCATGAAGATGGACGCGCGAATTTTTCCCGATCTGGATGCGCTCAGCCGTGGCGCCCTCGAAGAGTTGCTGCGCATCGGGCAGGATGCCGTGAAAGTCCGGGGTCGGTTCGTCGTCGCGCTCGCGGGCGGCCACACGCCCGCTGAACTCTACGCCCTCTGGGCGCTGCCCGATGAGCGCACCATACACATACCCTGGGATCGCGTGCACTTGTTTTGGGGCGATGAGCGCTACGTACCGCACGACGATCCGCTCAGCAACTACCGCATGGTGCGCGAGACGCTGATCGCACGCGTGCCCATTCCCACGACTAATGTGCACCCGATGCCCACGGCCCTCGCGCAGGCCGAGAAATGCGCCGAAGCCTACGAATCCGAGCTGCGAAAGTTCTTCGGCGAGGAGCCACCCGCGTTCGACTTGCAACTCCTTGGTTTGGGTACGGAAGGACACACGGCCTCCCTCTTTCCTGGCTCTCGTGCACTGGAGGAAAAGCAACGCTGGGTCATGGCCGTCAAAGCGCAGGCCAAACCTTCACAGAGGTTGACGCTGACTCCCGTCATTCTCAACCATGGCCGCAACACGTTTTTCCTCGTTGCAGGTGCGGACAAGCGCCCAATTATCGCCGCTCTTCGCAGCCAAGCCGCGCCGAACGACAACAGCCGGTATCCAGTGGACGCCATCCGGCCCTCCGGCCGCGTTCTATGGTTTCTGGACGAGGCCGCGGCTGGTTGATACTCTGGCAGCCGCCCGAAACCTGCCGCGAGCCAATACGTCTAAATGTTGCGGCTTCTGAGAAGCGGGGAAGCACGACCATCTGGAGAATGCAGGGGCAGGCCCCGGCCTCCAAAGCGTGTGGTTAGCTACACGTGCCAGAAGCGCGGTATCATAAGATATAGCTTCATTGGACAAGTGAGACACTGCCAGCTGCATCTGGTCACTGGAATACCTCGAAACAGGTACCTGAGAGGAAGGAACAAGGACACGATCATTGATGAATAGGAATCATACCCAGCCCACGATCCTGCTCAGTATCGTCGCTGTAGCCCTTCTTATCGGCGGATGCACGACGAAGACGGTACAGACGGCGCCCATGCTCGCTGTGCCGGTAACTGTTGCCAAAGCAGTGCAGAAGACCGTGCCAATCAACCTGACGGCGATCGGCTCGGCGGATGCGTACTCATCGGTGTCTGTCAAAGCACAGGTGAATGCCGTGCTCGAACAGGTACATATCCAGGAAGGGCAGTTCGTCAAGAAAGGCGACCTCCTCTTCACTCTCGACGCCCGGCCATTCGAGGCGGCTCTTGCGCAGGCGCAGGCCAACCTGGCGCGCGACCAGGCGCAAGCGGAACTTACGGACGTGCAGGCTCGCCGGTACGATGCGCTTTACAAAGCGGGTGTCGCCCCCAAGGAACAGTTCGATCAGATGCGGGCGAACGCCGACGCGCAGCACGCCGCGGTGCGCGCGGACCAGGCCGCGGTGGAAGCTGCGCGGCTCCAAGTGCAATACTGCAAAATCTATGCGCCGATCGCCGGGCGCACGGGAGCGCTTCAGGTTTATCCGGGGAATATCGTCAAGCAGAATGACGTGCCGGTGCTCATCGTCATCAACCAGATCAACCCGATTTTCGTCAATTTCTCTTTGCCGGAACAATATCTAGGGGCTGTCCAGAAATTCATGGCGCGGGGAAAACTGCGCGTGGAAGCCACGCCCTACGGAGAGACCGAGCCGGACACGGGCTATCTCACGTTTGTCGACAATACGGTCGACAACACGACGGGAACGTTCAAGCTCAAGGGCACGTTTGCAAACCAGAATCATCGCCTGTGGCCCGGGCAGTTTTCCACGATCTCTCTGCGCCTCGCGCAGGACGAAGACGCCACGGTGATTCCGTCGCAGGCTGTGCAGACCGGGCGGTCGGGTGAAGTCGTGTTCGTCGTGAAGTCCGACTCGACCGTCGAGGAGCGGCCGGTGAAGGTCGCCCGCACGTTTGACGGAGATTCCGTGATTTCTAGCGGGATCCAGCCCGGCGAAACTGTGGTCACGGATGGCCAGCTTCGGCTGATTCCCGGCATCAAGGTCCGGGTCACCAAGTCCATGGGAGGAAGCTGAAAGGCCCTTCCATGAATATCGCCGAACTATTCATTCGCCGCCCCATCATGACGACGCTCGTGATGGCGGCGATCCTCCTCTTTGGCATCATCGCGTATCGCTCGCTCGCCGTGAGCGACCTGCCAAACGTGGACTATCCGACGATTGATGTCGGCGCAGATCTGCCGGGCGCGAGCCCGGACACCATGGCGGCGGCCGTCGCCACGCCGCTCGAAAAACAGTTCTCGACGATTGCCGGCATCGATTCGATGACTTCGTCGAGCCGCCTGGGATCCACAGATATTACTCTTCAGTTCGACCTCAGCCGCAACATCGACGGCGCCGCGCAGGACGTGCAAGCGGCCATCTCGCGCGTGATGGGCCAGCTTCCGCCGAATATGCCGAGCCCACCGACATTTCAAAAGGTGAATCCGGCGGACCAGCCCGTCTTCTTCCTCGCGCTCAGCTCTCGCACCCTGCCGCTCTACGTGGTGGACGAGTATGCGGAAACGCTTCTCGGCCAGCGCATCTCGATGGTCAAGGGAGTGGCCCAGGTGCGGGTATTCGGCGGGCAGAAGTACGCGGTTCGGATTCAGCTCGATCCCCGCTCTCTGGCGGCGCGGCAGATCGGCATCGATGAAGTGACGACCGCGGTCCAGCGCGCCAACGTCAACTTGCCGACCGGCACGCTCTTCGGCGAGCACCAAGCCTACACCGTACAGGCCAGCGGCCAGCTTACCAAGGCGTCGCTATATCGCCCGCTGATCGTGGCCTACCGGAACGGATCGCCGGTTCGGCTGGCCGAGCTTGGAAACGTCGTCGACGGCGTGCAGAACGACAAGGTCTCCAATTACTTCAACGACGAGCACGCCATCATTCTGGCCATTCAGCGCCAGCCTGGGACGAACACAGTCGAAGTAGTGGACGGCGTCAGGAAAGTGCTGCCCCAATTCCGGGCGATTCTTCCTCCTTCCATCAACCTGACGCCCGTTTACGACCGCTCCGAGACGATTCGCGGGTCGGTGAATGACGTGAAGTTTACGCTGTTTCTCGCGATGTGCCTTGTAGTGCTCGTGATTTTCCTGTTCTTGCGGAATCTTTCGGCGACCGTGATCCCCAGCATCGCGCTTCCGATGTCCATCATCGCCACGTTCGCAGCGATGTACGAACTGAATTACACGGTGGACAACTTATCGCTGATGGCGCTGACGCTCTCGGTCGGCTTCGTGGTCGACGACGCCATCGTGATGCTCGAAAACATCGTGCGCCACATGGAAGCGGGCGAAGGCGTGATGGAAGCGGCCCTGAAGGGATCGAGAGAGATTGGGTTCACGATTGTCTCCATGACGCTGTCTCTCACCGCTGTATTCATTCCGGTTCTCTTCATGGGCGGGATCATCGGACGGCTGCTGCACGAATTCGCCGTCGTCATCATGATGGCCGTGCTCGTTTCCGGATTCGTCTCCCTCACGCTCACGCCGATGCTCTGCAGCCGCTTCATCCAGCCGCAGCGCGGACAGAAACATGGCCGAGTGTACTTGGCGCTCGAGCGGTTTTTCGACCGGCTGCTCAAGAAGTATGACACGTCGTTGCAATGGGCCTTGCGCCATCGCGTCTTTGTGATGGCGACCTCGGGCATCGTCCTCGCCGTTACGGTCTGGCAATTCATTGCCATCCCGAAGGGATTTCTGCCGGAAGTGGATTCGTCCACATTGCAGTGCTATACGCTGGCGGCGCAGGGAATTTCCTTCGACGCCATGAAGGAACATCAGGACCAGCTGAACCGGATTGTGCTCGGGGATCCGAACCGGAAGAATTTTTTCTCCAGCCTCGGGACCGTGGGTGGCAGCAGTAATTCGGGCTTTATTTTCATCCATCTCAAGAACCCTTCGGAGCGCCCCGAGATTCCCAGCAAGACGATGTTGCGCCTGGAGAAGAGATACGGCGACGTGCCGGTCGTCGGGAGCGGCTTGCGCGGAATCGCGCCCCTTTTCATGCACCACCCGACCATTGACGAGGTGATGCAAGAGCTCCGGGTGAAACTCGCAGTTGTTCCCGGCATCTCTGCATTCGTCCGAAATCCTCCTCCGATCCAGATCGGCGGATCGGTTACGAACAGTCCGTATCAGCTTACGCTGCAGAGCCCTGATACCGACGAGCTGTATCGCGTCGCCACAACCTTTGAGCAGAAGATGGAAACGCTTCCCGCCCTTCGAGACGTTACGACCGACTTGCAGATCAAAAACCCGCAGGTCGACGTCAACATCGACCGCGACAAGGCGTCCGCCCTCGGCGTCACGGTGGAGCAGATCGAGAACGCGCTCTATACAGCTTACGGACAGCGGCAAGTTTCCACCATCTACGCTCCGAACAACGAATACTGGGTGATGATGGGACTGCAGGATAAGTATCAGAAGGATCCGGCGGCCCTGTCTCTCCTGTATATCCGTTCGAGCAACGGCAACCTCGTGCCGTTGAACGCTGTGGCGAATCTTGGGACGAGCCTCGGCCCGCTGACGGTCAATCACCTGGGCCAACTCCCGGCCGTGACGATTTCTTTCAACCTCAGGCCTGGCGCGACGATTGGCGAAGCCGTGGATCAGGTGAACGGTTTGGCGCGCTCGCTGCCGGCCACGGTCACGTCGCAGTTCCTGGGAACCGCGCAGGCCTTCCAGTCTTCTTTGACCGGCCTGGGAATCCTGCTTCTGATCGCGATTCTGGTGATCTATATCGTGCTCGGAATTCTTTACGAGAGCTTTATTCATCCTCTGACAATTCTCTCCGGACTCCCCTCGGCCGCCTTCGGCGCTCTGCTGACGCTGCAGATATTCGGCTTCAGCCTGGACCTGTACGGCTTTGTTGGTGTCATCATGTTGATCGGCATCGTAAAGAAAAACGCCATCATGATGGTGGACTTCGCAATCTCGCGCGAGCGTGAAGGCAACAAGACGGCTGCGGAGGCGGTTTACGAAGGCTGTCTAGTCCGCTTCCGGCCGATCATGATGACGACGATGGCCGCGCTGATGGGCACCTTGCCGATTGCCATAGGTTTCGGCGCGGGCGCGAATTCGCGGCGTCCACTCGGGCTGGCGGTAGTGGGCGGCCTGATCTTTTCGCAACTCGTTACGCTCTACTTGACTCCGGTTTTCTACACCTATATGGATTCGTTTCAGGATTGGGTGGAGCGCCGATTTGGGAGAATTATCGGCATCGCGAAACCCCGCCTCGCGGATGAATCCGCTTCGGCCGATTGAAGATTTGTCGCCGGCGTTGGTACCCTGCATTGAACCCTGACTCCTTTGCTTGAATTTCCCCGTCCGCGCGGGCAGCTGTCTTTTCGTACCATTGACCCCACCGTTTCGGCTTCGTAGCATGCTCGTTGGGCGCTTACGGCGCCTCATTCATGGGGTTGCTAACTGCTTTGTTTGCCTTCAGTTTGGCGGAGATGGGCTCAGCATGCCTTTTGGGGAAGACCTACCAAGAGATATAAGGACGAGACAGAAGCGGCGCGGGCCTCGCATGAACTCCCGCGTCCCCGTGACGATTGAGTGGACCGGAAACCCGGGCCCTTTGCACTTCGAAGCGGGCTTTACGCGCGTGGTGAACAATTACGGCTGCCTCCTGGTGAGTCCAAAGGAAATCAACTTGCAAGCGAAGCTCCGGCTGACAAATGTGTCCACGCGGCAAGTGGCCAGCGGTGTGGTGGTGTGGAAAGGGACGCAACGGCCCGACGGCTGGGATCTGGGCGTGGAACTCATCGGGGCGGATCTGAATTTCTGGGGTCTAGACCTTTGAAGATCCATACGTTGAACGTCCCGCCGATGACCACAACCGGAAAGTCGGGCACGGCGCACGCGGCTCCGGCGAGGCTTACGTCGCCGGCTGTTAAGAATACCGGGAAGGCGACGAGCGGTGCAAATGCGGTGACAAACGAAGAGCGCCGCCGCGGCCAGCGAGTGCTGCTGCGCATCCGCGCCAATATCCACGTGGCGTTGCAAGGTCAGGCCACCACGTTTGAAGTGAACACGCTGAGCGTGAATCCTCGTGGCGCGCTGGTGGTGATGACGCAGAGTCTGCCGGCGGAAACGCGCCTCGTGCTGGAGCACCGGAGCACGAGGGAACGCGTCGCCTGCAAGGTCGCTCGCACGCCCAGAGAAGTACCCGAAGGCTTCCAAGTCCCGCTCGAATTCGACACCCCTGCCCCCAGCTTTTGGAAGATTGCTTTCCCGCCCGCTGATTGGCGTCCCGACGATCTGTAGTCCGCGGTTGCCCCTTTTTTCCTGCTCGGTCGTTGAGAGAGAGCTCTCTCTACTCCCGTTGGTCGGTCCGAATGGCGACCCTCGCCGGGTCGTCGAGTGCTCCGGGCTGAGGCCGGCGAAACTTGAAAATCGAAAAGGGAAGACGGCGGAGCAGGGTTCAGGACTGCTGCGCTGTGCGCCGCCCGCGGAGTGTCGATTAGAATGGGGTGCTTTCCTTTCGTTTCAATGAGTTAGGTAAGTTTCTAATCGCCGGAGTGTCGATTAGAAACGACGACGCGTGGACCGGCGGGCAGGAGGGCGGCCCCTCGACTCCCGTTGGTCGCTCGGGGCGCCGATCCTCGTCGGATCGGCGGGGCGCACCGTCCAAGGCGGCGTTGGGCTTGCCGGCGGCTGAAAGCGATTTTTCGTCTACGCACATGGTCGCGCGTCGACGCTAGCACATCGTTAGATTCGAGTTAACTGTACGAAGGGACAGAATTGGGGCAGGCGCGAGGGAAATCGGGGCAGTTCAATAGTCACACAGCAAAACCGGCTCGGAAGCGAAGAAAGCGTCGTATGATCCACTGCGCAAAGTTCGGGGGCAGATCACTGGGATCATATTTGCGCGGACTTCGGGGAGCAGGCCACATCACGGATAGAGAGGCTTGCCTTCGGACATTGTCGTTACGGGAATTACGATCTTTCCGGGCACCTTCACCGTCAGTCGTTGCGCCGGGGGATTTGCGGGGCTTATGGGATAAGACTCGCCGTCAAAAGAAAGCCTGGCTTCGTACGCATGCAAAATGCCCCCGCCACCTACCATGACGGCTATGTCGTGCCAGCCATGCGACTTCGTGGCGAGCACTCGTATTGGCGGCCGCGCGGCTAAGATTCTTGTGTTGACCTTATAGGTAGCACCGTCCGGTTCTAATATAAGGATCAAGCACCCCCCGCTGCCGCACCAGTAGTCGCCGGTCAGATAGACGATGACCTCATCTGTCTCGTTCCCGTTGAGATCGACGAGAGCAGAAGAGTACCGCGTCGTCTTGTCGTCGGGAGCGCGCGGATCCTTGAGGTACTGCTGGAGAAAACTCTTTAGCGAGACCTGACTTGGCTTCTGATCGCATCGAGCAGGGCGGCCCATAGCCGGAAATACCAAAGCGGCTGTGAAAAACGCCACGATCATCACCAAACGCTCGTTAGATCGACTCTCCATGCCGAAATCCTATTTGAAGCAATGCATAAGCAACATTATGTCGCTGCCGTAATTGCCCCAGGTTGAGCCCCTGTCGATTGTGTCCGGATTGCCACTGACGCCACCCTTGCCGAGATTGTAGGCGGCGGCCGTCGCCTGCTGTTCGCCGATCTTGACGCCGTTCGAATCCGTCAGCACGCGCACCGAGAGCTGATCCTGATGATAATACTGCGTCGCACCGCCTTCGATTTTTGCGGCGAGCATGTTGCCGGAATAGACATATTCGCGCGTGGGAAACGAGGGCGTGCAGGTGAATGTGGCGGCGTCTCGACTCCAGGCTGATGCGCACCGCCGCTTGCACAACCCGCGAAAAGTGCGGCACGCAAAAAATCACAGCCCGGGACAAAACCTGTGCCACGCCCAGCTGGTGAGAACTTCTTCAGCGTCAGTCGTACGGGTGAAAGTGAATCACGACTTCGGCAGTGGTCTCGCCGTCGCCCGGTGAATAGCGCCAGAGCTTGACGGCGCTGATCGCCGACTCGACGAGAATGGGGTTGCCGCCGACGACGTGGACCTCGCGCACCGTGCCATCAGCTCGGACTGTCGCTTTGAGTCGCACGGTGCCCCCGATGCGTCGCTCTCGAAGGACCGTTGGATAAACGGGATCGACTTTCTTGAGCACCTTTCTCGGTGCGCTCTGAGCGAGGGCAGAGGGGCTTCCAATGAAAAGCATTCCGAGCAAACACGCCAAGAGCACGAGGCGCTTCTTCCCAAACAGTGTGTTCATCGGCCACGATCCCCCAGATTGGCAATTGCGGCGAGCGCTTCCGAAGAAGGGTCGCAACGGAGTGGCCAAAGTGGCCATGGGCGCAGCAAACCGTGCTCGAACCTGCAAGCGATGCGGTAAGTCGTTTAACTACTGCGAGTAAAGGCTTAGAAGAAAGTGAGGCCGGTTGGCCTACAGCAAGAATGGAAACCAACTCGGCAGAATTCCGAGACAAGAGTTGAGACCCCCGTCTCAAATTGAGAATTTAACCTGAAGCGGAGGGTGTCATCGCCCTTATCGAAGGGTACGGGGAAGGTTGTGACCCATTAGAGCTGCGCCAAGGGTCGGGTTCCATCTAGTTGTCGATTATGGGCCGCGCAGGCGCGAGTATCAGCGCGTACGAGGCGAGGCTGTCATTTGGCCGCGTGGGGCGGCACGGTGAACGTGACTTGGGAGGTGGCGGTGTTGTCGTAGCGGTCGGACACCTGCACGGCGAGCGTGTGTTCGCCGGGGGGAAGCGCCGGAAGTTCGATCTCGTAGTTTTCCTTCTGCGCGTCCGAAAGCTGGCCGGTTGGAAATACGATCTGCCAGTCGCCGGCATCAATGCTGTACTGCGCGCGATCGATCGTGCTCGAGGCGCTGACGGCCTCGAACGAGGCTTTCGAGCGAGGCACGGCCGAGCCGGCGTGCAAATTTTCAATCCGCGGCGGCGTGTTGACCACCTCGAAGCGATTGCTTTCGCGTTCGGCGGAAAGGGCCTGATCGGCCGGATTGGCAGGAGCGTCCGAGGCGACGATCTTGAGGTAATAGGCGCCGTCCGGCATCGAAGTTGTGTCCCAGGAGTAGTACTCTTCGGTCAGCTTGTCCTTGAGCAGGCGCCAGCTTTGGTCGCCTTCGCTGCGATAGTAGATTGCAAATTCGAGATCGTCGTCGTTGTCGTCGTGCGAGTTCCAAAGCACGCTCTGATAACCCTTTTGTTGGAGCCCGCGCGGAGGCATCTCGATCTTGGTGCGCCGGGCGGAGGCCTGCGTAATCACGGACGCCGCGGCGCCGGCACTTGCGCTCGGCTTCTGGGGCATTCGTAGCTGCACAGGCGTAGTATTTGCGAAACCTTCCGGCTGCCCCGGAGGTCCGGCCACGCGAGTTCCCGGGTCCTGCACCGCGATATCGTCGATGACCGGGGCAACATTCCTCGGCTGGTAGGCCAGACTTACCCAGGCGATACTCGGTGGCGCTCCGGAGCCCGCGTCGAGAAAGACGGCCTTCCATTGCGCAAATCGCGACGGCGGGCAATCCGTCGGATCTCCCGCGGGGTTCTTGTACGGTCCCGTCCAGGGGCCCCAGCTTACCTCGGGATTCGAGGTGTTGCCGCAGCGAAGGTAAAACGCAACCTTGCCCTGCGCCGCGCCGTTGCCGCCCCACCACGTCAATCGCCCCCAGCGCGAAAAAATCTTGGCATCGAACGGCTCGGATTCGAAACTGCCGTTCGATTCATAGCCAGGACCGAGAGTGAAAATTTTCCCGGGATTCGCGGTGGCCACGAAGACCTTGCCGTCAGGCGCGGCGACCAAGCTCGTCACTTGCGCGGACGCGGTGTGGGCGATGCTGGAATAGACATCGTTGTCTTCCATCTCGATCAGCGTTCCGTTATCGCCCGTTCCCAGCAAGAGGCGCCCCGCGGACGAAAGACCCAGAGCAAAGACGAGATCCTGACGCGAGGTCCACATCGTCTCCGGCGAACCGCCCGGCGCGATCTTGACGACTTCCGCGCCGCCCGTTGCCTGCAAGG
>DATLWP010000086.1:0-8680 GCA_035576265.1 Candidatus Polarisedimenticolia bacterium | reverse complement strand
CGCATCAGCGGCTATCTCGTCTGGAATGGGGATTTTCCTCGCACGGCTTCGTTGAAGGTCAAGCGCGCCGAACTGGCCGAGCAAATCCGAAAGAATCTCGACCGCGAGGCGGTGGTGCCTCTGTGACCGAGCGTTTCTTTGCGGTCCTCAACCCGGCGGCGGGAGGCAGGCGCTGCGGCAAGCTCGCTCCGGCCGCGCTCGATCGCGTGCGCGGGTGCGGAATCAAACTCGAAGTGGTGCAAACCACGCGGCCGGGGGAAGCCATCGAGCTCTCCCGCAATGCGTATGCGCGGGGCTTCCGCAATTTTCTCGCGGTCGGCGGCGACGGCACGTCCTACGAAATCGTGAACGGCGTCTTTCCCGAAGCCCAATCGGCGGGCCGCCCTACGCTCGGTTTTTTGCCTCTCGGCACCGGCAATTCGTTCCTGCGGGACTTCACCACGCGCGGCGTCGAGCACACCATCGAGGCGCTGCGAACGGGCAGCCGCCGTCTCTGTGACGTGATCCGGTTGTGCCACGCCGATGGAGAGCTTTACTACATCAATATGCTCAACGTGGGGTTCGCTGCCGACGCCGGCGAAATGGCGAACCGCAAATTCAAGCGCTGGGGGGAGGCCGGTTACATTCTCGGAGTGCTGGCTCGGCTCGCGCGTCTCGAGTATCAGACATTTCCCCATCGGCTGGACGCAGGCGATTGGGACCGTCGCCCATGCCTCTTCCTGGCCTTGGGCAACAGCAAGTTCACCGGCGGCAGCATGATGATCGCGCCTGGCGCCGATCCTTCCGACGGGCGAATCGAGTACGTCCGCTGCAGTCCGATCGGACGGCTGCGCGTGCTGTGGAATTTTCCCCGCCTGTTCACCGGGACTTACGTCAACCACCCGCTGGCCTCGCGCGCGTCCGCCGAGCGAATCGAGTTCGACCTGCGCGAAGCGGTTAACGTGATCGTGGACGGCGAAGTGCGGCGCCTAAAATGTCGCTCCGTGGAGATTCTGCCGAGCGCGCTGGACGTGATCGTATGAGGAAGGTGTGGCTTACGGTTCGCTCGCTATTGCTTTGGGCGGCAAGCGGAATACATTTCGCCGTGGTCTGCATGATTCTGCTCGCCCTCGCCATTGTCATCGATCCGCGCAAGAACGACTGGCCGCAGCGCGTCTTTTGCCGCAACATTCTCCGACTGGCCGGCGTGCGATTCGAGGTGAGGCGCTCGCCGGGCTTCGATCCCGCACGCACGTGCATCTTCATTTGCAATCACGTGAATATCTTCGATCCCTTCGTGGTCTACTCGGCGGTTCCGCAGTTTCTTCGCGGGTTCGAGCTCGAATCGCATTTCAAAATTCCGATCTACGGCTGGCTGATGGGCCGTTTCGGAAATATTCCCGTGCCGGACACTCCGAACCGCGAGGGTCTGCAGCTCATGACCGAGCGAGCCAAGGCCGCGCTCGACTCCGGGACCAGCTTGATCGCGTTTGCCGAAGGCTCGCGCACGAGAAACGGCCATGTCAAGCCGTTCAAGAAAGGGATTTTCGGCATCGCGCAGAAATACCGCTTGCCGATCGTGCCCATGAGCATCGTCGGCTCGTACCAGTTTTTTCAGACCGGCCACTGGATGCTGCATCCGGGCAAAATCACGGTCTATCTCCACGACACGATCGACACATCACAAATCGGCCGCGGCGAGGTGGACGCCTTGCGCCAGCGCGTGCAGGACATCGTCTCCGCGCCGGTCGAGGAGTCCCTGCGCGACTCGGGCCGCCGAGGGACCTAAGCCATCTGGGTTTGGGGCGGGCGGCCTGAAACTGGGAGTAAAGCTGTACACGGATTAAGAGGGCGTTACAATCAAAGCGGTCGCCGAACCAACCCGCCGCCGGCTCTCTCATCTTAGGCCGGACCAGGCCCGGTTTTATCCGGGTCAGTCTGACAAGGAGCGCTGCCGGACAAGCTCGAGCGTTCATTGTTGTATGCTTTCTAGGGAGCAAGAGGTTCGTGAGACACACGCGAATCGTCGTAACCCACTACGGCGGGCCCGACGCACTGCAGGTGGTTGAAGAAGACTGTCCCGAGCCGAAGGGCGGTGAAGTGCGCGTGAAGGTGCTGGCCGCAGGTGTCGCTTTGCCTGACGTGCTGGCGCGCGAGGGCGTTCATCCCGAGACGCCCAACGTGCCCTTCACGCCCGGATGGGATCTGGTTGGCATCGTGGATCGTCTTGGTGATGGTGTCTCTGGAATCCAGCCAGGCCAGATCGTTGCCGCGATGCCGATCAGCGGTGCGTACGCGGAATTTGTCTGCCTGCCGCAACGCGAGCTGGTTCCGGTGCCAACTGGGTTGGACCCCGCCGAAGCCGTCAGCCTCGTGCTGAATTACATCACGGCCTACCAGATGCTGCATGGCTCCGCTAAGGTCAGGCCGGGCCAGCGTGTGTTGATTCACGGCGCGTCAGGCGGCGTCGGCTCGGCACTATTGCAGCTCGGGCGCCTCACCGGGTTAGAGATGTACGGTACCTGTTCATCGCGAGGGGCGTCGGCCGTTTCGGACCTGGGCGGCATCCCAATCGATTACCGGAATCAGGACTTTGTGAAAGAAATTCGCCGCCTCACAAGCGAGGGTGTAGACGCCGTCTTTGACGGAATCGGTGGCGACAACATCTGGCGTTCCCGCGAGGCTCTTCGTCCTGGCGGCACGGTAGTGCTTTACGGCTTTACTTCCAAGCTGCGTGAGGGGCGATTGGCGACAGGTCGTCGTCATCGCTTTCGTGAAGCCGCCATCCTTGGGTCCTACATTGCTCGCGGCTGGTTTCTCTCGGGCCGGAAACGGATGGTCCCCTACAGCATCCAGTGGCTCAAACGGCTGAGGCCGGCACGGTTTCGACAGGATTTGATCGCCCTGTTCGACTTGCTTCGACAGCAGAAGATCAAGCCGTTGATCGCGCACCGATTTCCTCTTGCCGAGGCAAGATGCGCGCACGAGTTGCTCGGAGAGGGTGGCGTGATAGGGAAGATCGTCCTCGTGGCCAACGGGTGATTGAGTCGGGAGCGTCGTAACAAGAGCATGCATCGGCCGGCGCGGTGCCCGTGTCTATATCGAAGCAACGGAACAGTAGGGCGCGGGAGCTACAGGGAGGCTTCGGTCTTCCAAGGCGGCGACCACGGTTTCGGGGCGGGTCCCCGGAGGATCTCCATGCCGAGATCGGTGAACGATCCTGAGAACCGATAATCCTGGGGAGCGCCGCAAAGGCCCTTGCGAACCGGATTCATCCACATGTACCAGGCGATCCGCTCTGCTGCTTCCGGTGAGCGAACGGTGTGAGCATAGTATTTGAACTGCCAAAGGCGGCGCCGCGTCCTTGCTTGGAAGCGGAAGCCCGTGTCCTGCTTGAAGTATTCGACGAAAGCCCTCAGGTCGCCCGTTTCATCCGCGGCCTGCGCGAGAATATGCACGTGGTCCGGCATCAGGCAGTAGGCGTGTATGAGAATCCCGCTGTTTGCGGAATGAAGCCGCAGCCGTTCGACGAGCCATGCGGCGACACGCGGGTTCGATCCCACCCGCTCGCGTTTGTTGAAACACAAGGTGACGAAATACAGTCGGCGGCCGAGGGGGTCCCCGGGACGCAGACGCATATTTTTCGATTTGACGCCGACTGGCATTGGCCACCATTGTAGCGCGGCACAGGCGGTGCCGAACAGGGCGAACGAAACAATTCGAGGGCGTTCAAGTCGCGCTTCAGCGCGGTGACCTCGTGCAGCACGGCGACACCGCCGCTAGGATGATTGGGAGGCGCGTGCGGCGTGAGAATCTTGGTGCGCGGCGGAGCTAGGGGATGGTTCGGACACAACCCGGTGTCTGCGCATGACCCAGGGGATCGGCGAAACCACGAAGAAAAGGATGCCGAGCAAGCGAAAGGCGTCCATATAACTGAGAGTAGCCACCTGCTGAAGCGTGAGGCGATAGATCAGCGCGAGCGCGTCCCGGCCAGCCTCGGCGGGGCCGGCGCCGTGTCGAGAAAAATATGCTCCCATCGCTGCGATCATGCTGCGTACCGAGACGGCAAAGGGAGTCACGTGGGCCGCCAAGCGCGTCTGACGGGCCTGGCGGCCGCGCGCGAGAACGGTGGCGACGACGGAGATGCCGATGCTGCCGCCCAGATTACGCATCAAGGCGATAATGCCAGTGGCGTAGCCCATTTCCTCGCTGGGGATGGGATCGACGCTGATCGTCGCTAGAGGAACAAACGTGAAGGCCAGTCCGGCGCCCATGACGATCTGCGGCCACACGAAATTCATCGGGCCAGCACTCGAGTCAAGGAACGAGAACAGAAACACGCCCAGGGCGGCGCTCAGCAGTCCGGAGAAGATCATCCCGCGCATGTCCCACCGGCGCTCGATCAGGATTCCGGCGACGGGCATCAACAGCATCGTGGCGATGCCCCGCGGCGCGTTCCAGAATCCCGCGGTGATGGCGGGAAATCCGAGGAGTTCCTGCATGAAGAGCGGAATCAGCACAACGCTGCCGAAGAGCACAAAACCGAGGATCGCCGAAAGGCTCGTACCGGCGGCGAAGGTTCGCAACTTCAGCAGGCGGAAATGCACCAGCGGCTCGGCCGAGCGGAGTTCCCAGATCACAAAAGCGGTGAGGCAAACGACGGCAGTGACCGACAGCGTGACAATGAAGTGCGAACTGAACCAGTCGTCCTCCTGCCCTTTGTCGAGCATCACCTGCAGCGCGGCGATGCCGGTGACCAGCATGCCAAGGCCCCAGTAGTCCATGCGCAGCGTTCCACGGCGGATGTAGGGCGGATCGTGCACGAAAAGTTGCAGCATGATCAGACCGACGGCGCACACCGGGACGTTGATGAAGAAAATCCAGCGCCAGGAATAGTCCGTGGTGAGCCACCCTCCGAGCATGGGCGCGAGGATGGGAGCCACAACGATGCCGACGCCGAAGAAGGCCATGGCGTGCCCGCGCTGCTCGCGGGGAAACGTTTCGAGCATGATGGCGCGCGTCGTGGGCTGCAGCGAGCCGCCGCTCACTCCCTGGAGCACACGGAAACAGATCAGCAGCGGGAGCGTCGGGGCAAGGCCGCAGAGGACGCTCGCGCCGGTGAAGCCCGTGACGGCCATAATCAGCAGGCGCTTGCGCCCGAAATAGTTCGCGAGCCAGCCGGAAAGTGGCAGCACGATCGCGTTCGACACGAGATAAGAAGTCAGGACCCAGGTGGCTTCGGCGGTGGTAGCGGAGAGATTGCCGGCAATGTAGGGAAGGCTGACGTTGACCGCTGCGGTGTCGACCAGCTCCATCATGGCGCTGGCCATCACCGCGATGGCGATCAGCCATTTGGCCACTTCGGGCCGTTCGAGAAATGTGCCGGGCGAGATTGACGTGGCCATGAGGGGGAATCGGCGCGATCAGCAATCGTGCCGATCGGCAATCCTACAATGAAAGCCGAGCCTGAATTCCACTTTCGATCGCGCCTTCGCCTGCCTCCAATGATGCGACCGGATCCGGCGATGCGTCATGCCGCGGCGCAGCACGGCCAGCGCTGTTACGGGGCGCGTGCAGTTACGATGTCTGGGAAACGGTGGCGTCGGGGAGGGCGCGGCCGGCGCGAAGTTCCTGCCAGGTGTAGACGACGCGGTGAATCACGGTGATCGTGGAGATCGTGGCGATGACCCACAGCACCTGGGCCATGCGGTTGAATGCGCCGCCAATAATCAGCAACACCAGCCGCTCGGGGCGCTCCATGAAACCCACTTTGCAGGAAGGAATCAGCGATTCGGCGCGCGCGCGGGAATAGCTGACCATGAACGAGCTGGCCATGGCCACCGCTGCCAGCGCCATGTAGAACGGCCGGCCGATCAGTGTGTAGTAGACGACCAGCCCCATGTACAGCGCCAGATCGGAGTAGCGGTCGAGCGTGGAATCAAGGAACGCGCCGAAGGCCGTCACGCGGCCCACGCGGCGGGCCACTTGGCCGTCTGCCATGTCGAGAAAACCGGCGAGGAATAGCACGCCTGCCGCTCCCCGGAACCGCCCCATGGCGAAGAGCGCCGCCGCCCAGGAGTTCACAGCCAGGCCCAAAAACGTGAACATGTTGGGCGTGAGGCGCGTGGCCGCGAGTCCGCTAACGACATGGCGGAGCAGCCAACTGCCGCCTTCGCCGATCCAATGAGTGATCGGGCGCGCCAGTTTTTTGGGGTTCGTTTCCATTGCGTAAGAATAATACACCCGAAAGCAGCAGTGCTATGCGGGCGCTGTTTCTTCAAATCGAGAGTGCCCGGGGTGGGGGTCGAACCCACACGTCCCGTGAAGGACAGGGGATTTTAAGTCCCCCGCGTATGCCATTCCGCCACCCGGGCCCGCTTGCAAGATTATCGTTTCAAACCATCGTCTGCAACACGGCCGCTGTGTGCGGTTTCCGCATTCAGATGTGGCTCAGCTGGGGTTTCCGAAAGAACCATTCCGCTTTCTTTGCAGGAAGTACAGAACCAATTCGACGCGTGAGGATACTCCAAGCCTGTCAAAAACCTTGAAGAGATAGTTGCGCACGGTGTGCTCGCTCAGGCCGAGCTGCGCGGAGATCTCGCGGTTCGTCAGCCCCTCGGAAACGAGTTGCACGACCTCTTCCTGGCGCTTTGAAAGCAGGTCGACCCCTTGCGAATTCTGCAGTCGCAGAGGCATGGCGTGGCTGAGCTCTTCAAGAAGGTATCCGAGGTGTTCGCTGCTGGCCCAGACCTGACCCGCGTGTACAGCCTGGATGCATTTGCCTAGAGTTTCCAATCGCTCATCCCGGAAAACCACTCCATGCGCACCGCACCGAAACGCGTCAATCACGAGATCGCGCTCCCGTGACTCAAGAAGCAGGATGGCGCGCGTCTTGATGCGCATCGAGCGAAGTTCGCGCAGAAAGCGGTAGCCCTCCAGCGGTCCCTCCTGCAGCCGCGCGCTTATTACGGCTACGTCGGGCTTCCGCTCGTTGACCAGCGTGAGCGCGTGCTGCGAAGCGACCGCCGAAGCCACCACGGCGACGCGATGGCGACGCGGCCGGAACGCGCTCTCGACTAACTGACAATTGAGCCGGCTTGTTTCAGCTACAAGGACGGTAATGGCAGAGTTCCGCGACTGCTGCGCCTTTTTCATCGTACACCTCGGCAGCTTCGCAGTCTGGAAGGGTTGCGGGATTCTAGATGGTCTTGAGGCCGCATTACAAGAGAAAAGTAAGCGCGAATTTCCCGGGCTTCGCCTCGCAAATGAGGCGAAAGGGAGACTCGAAGCGAGCGCAGCTCGGCGGCGAATCCGGACGTTCGCAGATGCGCGATTGAAGCTCGAAAAGCCCAGCGTGACTACCACACGTTCAAGGCTTTTCAACGGCTTCGCGCCGGAAGTTTCCAGGTGCCTCGCTTCCGGGGGCAAGGTACCAACGCAGCGGCGAGCATCTAAGCCTCTGGACACCTTCTTGACGCTATGAGAATGAAACCTCAGCCCTTTAGAGGGACCCTAGCCGTGCAGCACGAGCCGAGGCTCGATACAACAGGTTTCGATTTCGGCAGAGATCCATCAATTCCCGAAGCGCCGCTACGAGTTATAGAACTGTGGGCATGTCTGTCTCTATTGGATAGAGATATATGTCCCCTAGCTGTATCCCGCAACCCCCACCTCAGCTGCGGAAGACAGGCAGTACGGAAGGCCTGCAGCGAAAGCCGCTGCCGGGCGAGAATTGGGTCTGCGAGACGATGCACCCCGTCCTCTGGGACGTTCGTCCACTTGTGCCGCATCCGAGCGCGACGTAGGGTAACCCGACACCATTTAAAGAGAACCTATCCCATACTCGAGGCGCTCCATCAGCGGCTGTAGCGCCAGGTTCCGCGACCAGAAGCGCTCAACGAGTCCCAGAGCGCGGTGCGGGCGAAGCAATGCGAGGCGAGCCTGTCCTCGCACAAGACCGAGTGGCTAGTCCGGGCCCACCCGTGGGGCCCAGAGGGCGAGGCCAAATTTGAGCGCGCGACGCGCTTGTTCCGGCTGGATGAGAGGCTCCGATGCTTGGGCCAGCGGGAAGAAACGTGTACGGGCGCGGTTGGCAAATACAGAATGCAATAGCGGGGTCTGCTAATGCCGGCTCTCTCATGGGAACAAGCCACTCGGGAAAGATTTCAGGCCGTTCCGGGCGCCAGCGCTGCCTGAGCAGTTTGCACAGCTTCACGCGCTCATCAAGGTCTATATTCACCACTGCGAACGCGCGCGCTTGCTTGTTCGTGTCGCGGGCAATCGTGTGTGCCGTCACTCCCTTTTGGCCGGCGCGCCGGGAGGGCCGCTCCGCCACTTCGCGCAGGGACGAGCCGCTTCAGCCATGGCTCCAGCTTGCGGACGTCACTAAAAATCGCGATGGCTCCCAGCCCGCTGAGCAGCGGGCCGCGTTCGCGGCGCGCCTCGCGGTTGTGCGGAAGAATGCCCACGAACGGAATTCGCGCGGACTGGGCCGCGAGCGCGTCATCCACATTGTCGCCTATGTATATAGCGGTCGCCGGGTCGCGCCCATCGAGAATCTTCAGCAAGCCTTCCGGGTGCGGTTTGGGATGCACGACGTCTTCGGCCGTGACGATGTGCGCGAAGAATTCGCGGACGCGGCCGCGGTCGAGCGTGTAGTCGAGCTCCTTGCGCACGCGCCCGGTAAAAAGCGCGAGTTGCG
>DATLWP010000085.1:0-6285 GCA_035576265.1 Candidatus Polarisedimenticolia bacterium | reverse complement strand
AGTGGTGCGCGGAATCGGTTTCTACGGCAACTGTTTCGGCGTGCCAACCGTGGGCGGCGAAGTGGTCTTCGAGCCCTGTTATTCGAATAATCCGTTGGTGAACGCGCTCGCTCTCGGAATCGCGCGGGGGGAGGACCTCTTCTTCGCGCGGGCGCGCGGCGCGGGGAATCCCGTTATCTATGTGGGCGCGAAGACGGGCCGCGACGGCATCCACGGCGCTTCGTTGCTGGCTTCGGCGGAGTTCAGCGAGGAGTCGCAGCAGAAGCGGCCGAACGTCCAGGTGGGCGACCCGTTCATGGAAAAGCTGCTCCTCGAGGCGTGTCTCGAGGCGATGCGCACCGGCGCCGTGGTGGCCATTCAGGACATGGGCGCGGCGGGCCTGACGAGTTCGAGTTCGGAAATGGCCTCGCGCGGCGGCATGGGCATCGAGATCGAACTGGCGCGTGTGCCGCAGCGCGAAACCGGCATGACGCCGTACGAAATGATGCTCAGCGAATCGCAGGAACGCATGCTTCTGGTCGCCGAGCGTGGACGCGAACGCCAAGTGTTCGACGTGTTCCACAAGTGGGGCCTCGACGCCATCGAGGTCGGCCGCGTGACGGACGATGGCAAGCTGCGCGTGTTGCATCATGGTCGCGTAGCCGCTGAAATTCCCGCGCACGCGTTGGCCGAAGAAGGCCCGCGCTACGAGCGGCCGATGGCCACGCCCTCAAGGTCGCCATCGACGGGACCGCTGGTCGCCTTTGCGCGCGAAGGTGCGGACCTTACCGAGAATTTTCGTCGCCTGCTCGCTTCGCCGACCATCGCGTCGAAACGCTGGATCACCGAGCAGTACGATTCGATGGTGCGCACGAACACGCGCGTCGGCCCCGGCGCGGGCGACGCCGCCGTGCTGCGCCTGAAAGAATCGAAGCGCGCCCTGGCCATCAAGACAGACGGCAACGGCCGCTGGGGATCTCTCTCACCGCGGTTGGGCGCGATGCACGCCGTTGCCGAAGCCGCGCGCAATGTGGCCTGCACCGGCGCGCGTCCGATTGCCGCGACGAATTGCCTGAATTTCGGCAATCCCGAAAAGCCCGAGGTGATGTGGCAGTTCAACGAGGCAATCGACGGAATTGCAGAGGCCTGCCGTGCGCTCGAGACGCCGATCACCGGCGGCAATGTCAGCTTTTACAACGAGACGCTCGGGAAGCCGATCTATCCCACGCCGGTTCTCGGTGTACTCGGGCTGCTGGAAGATGCGGACCGCGCGCTCGGCTCCGCGTTTCGGAACGAGGGCGACCTGATCGTTCTGCTCGATGCGGGGCGTACGGCAAGCTCCCGCGAGCAGCTACAGAATGAGCTCTCCTCGTCGGAATACGCGAAGACGATTCGCGGAGTCGTAGCCGGGGTGCCTCCCGCAATCGATCTCGCCGCGGAAAAAAGGCTCATCGACTGTCTCGTGGCGCTCGCGAGCGAAAAGGCGATTCTTTCGGCGCACGACGTGAGCGACGGCGGGATTGCCGTCACTCTGGCGGAATGCTGTTTCGATAGCGACGGGCTTTCCGCCGACGTGAATCTCGACGCGAAGGAGGCTCCCGCGGAAGCCGTGCTCTTCGGCGAGAGCGGAGGTCGCGCGGTCGCGTCGCTTTCACCGGCGTCGCTTGCCCGCGTCAATGCAATTGCGGCACAATATAGTCTCAAGGCTCAGCCAATTGGGAAAGTCGCGCGCGGCGAATTTCGCATCGAATGGAAGGGTGTCTCCGTGATTCGAGGGGACGTGGCGTCTTTTCGCCGCATGTGGGCCGAATCGCTCGGGAAGGTTATCGAGAGCGCATGATGTCCAAACTTTATACGATCGAGGACGATCATTTCCACGATCACTGCGGCGTGTTCGGGGTGTTCGGGCATCCCGAATCCGCCAAGTTGACCTACCTTGGGCTCTACGCGCTGCAGCATCGCGGACAGGAATCGGCGGGCATTGCTTCGAGCGACGGCGCGGAGGTCCATCTCCACAGAAGTCTGGGCCTCGTTCAGGAAATTTTCACGCCGGATGTTCTGGCGCGTCTTCCCGGTTCAGCGGCCATTGGCCACACGCGCTATTCCACAGCCGGAGACAACACGCTGCTCAACGCGCAGCCGATCCTGATCGACTGCAACAAGGGCAAGCTCGCGCTGGGGCACAACGGCAACCTGACCAACGCGCTCGAGCAGCGCCGCCGCCTCGAGCACCGCGGATCCATCTTCCAAACCACCAGCGACACGGAAGTGATCGTGCATCTGGTGGCGCGCAGCACGGCGCGGAATCTTCCCGGAGCGCTGGCCGACGCGCTCAAGCAGGTGGAAGGGGCGTACTCGCTGCTGGTGCTCACGCGCGATGAGATGTACGCCATCCGCGATCCGCGGGGCTTCCGCCCGCTCGTGCTCGGGCGTTTCGACGGCGCCTGGATCGTCAGCTCGGAGACTTGCGGGTTCGATTTGATCGATGCCGAATACGTCCGCGAAGTCGAGCCGGGCGAGATGGTGCGGATTTCGCGCAGTGGCGTCGAGTCGATCCGTTTCGCGCAGGACAAGCCGCATCAATACTGCATCTTCGAGCACGTCTATTTTTCCCGGCCCGACAGTGTGGTGTTCGGCCGGCCGGTGAACGAGAGCCGAGAGCGCCTGGGGCGCTTGCTCGCGCGCGAGCATCCCGTGGAGGCTGATATCGTCGCGCCGGTGCCCGACTCCGGAGTCCCCGCGGCGGTGGGCTACGCCCTGGAATCCGGCATTCCGTTCCGCATGGCCATGATCCGCAACCACTACGTCGGCCGCACGTTCATCGAGCCGGAGCAGTCCATCCGAGATTTCGGCGTTAAATTGAAACTCAATCCCGTGCGCCGGATGCTTGAGGGACAACGCGTGGTGCTGGTGGACGATTCGATCGTGCGCGGCACCACGAGCCGCAAGATCGTGCGCATGGTTCGCGAGGCCGGCGCCACCGAAGTGCACGTCCGCATCAGCTGCCCGCCGACGATTTCGCCCTGCTATTACGGCATCGACACGCCGCGGCGCGACGAGCTGATCGCCGCGCAGCAGACGGTCGAGGAAATCCGGCGATTCCTCGGCGCCGATTCGCTCGGCTATCTATCGCTTGAATCGCTCCGCGCGGCCGTCGGCGACACGGAAGGGAAATTCTGCACGGCCTGCTACACCGGCAGCTATCCGACCGAGACGGTCCAGCTCGAAGTGGAGGCTCATCGTGAAGGCTGACGCGGCCAAGACCGTCGCGGCTTCAAAGCAGACTAAGAAAGAGGCGGCCCCGGCGCCTACGATGCAGCAGCGCGCCTGGCGCGAGGCCGTTTCCTGGTTCTGGGTGATCCTGGCGTTTCTGCTCATCGAGGGGACGCTGGTGCAGGCGCGCGTGATCCCCAGCGGCTCGATGGAAAATACGGTGCTCATCGGCGATCACTTGATCGTGAGCCGCGTCGGCTTCGACGCCGGCATTCCGTTCACGGGGCTTCACGAGCCACTGTGGCGCAATCCCAAGCGGCAGGAAATCATCGTCTTCCGCGCGCCGCTCCCCGACGAGGGCTATCCGGATTTCATCAAGCGCTGCATCGGCGTTCCGGGAGATCACATCCGCATCGTGGGCACACACGTGTACGTCAACGGGAAGCTTCTGAGCGAACCGTACGCGCTCTATCCTTCCGGCGGCATGCCCTCTTTCGAGCAGTATCCGCCGACGAGTAATCCCGTGATGGATGGCCGGCTGAGGCCCGACTGGGCGGCGGAGTTACCACAACACGTGAAGGACGGCGAACTGGTAGTGCCTCCCGGTGAATATTTCATGATGGGCGACAACCGGGAGAACTCCTACGACAGCCGGTACTGGGGCTTCGTGCCGCGCGCCAACATTATCGGAACGCCGCTAATTATCTACATGTCGATCAACGCGCCGGAGGAGGTGTGGAATCCGGGGCACTTGGCTGAGCGATTCGGCACGTACCTCGATGCGGTGGTCCATCCGGGCGAGGTGCGCTGGCGCCGTCTGTTTCACACGTTCTGAGTTCCAGAATTCACGGACCGCCCCTCCGGCCCCTTCGGAAAACGAGACTCTCTCATGCGCTACGCCGATGCCGGTGTCGATATCTCAGCAGCAGACGAGGCCAAGCGGCGAATCGCCGCCATGGCCGGAAAGACGTTTCGCCGCGGCGTGCTTGCTCCGGTAGGCGGTTTCGGGTCGCTCTTTCAGCTTGATCGGAAACGCTGGCGCGATCCCGTCCTGGTGGCGAGCTGCGACGGCGTCGGCACGAAACTCAAGATCGCCTGCGCCATGGGGATTCACACAAGCGTCGGGGCCGACATCCTGAACCATTGCGTCAACGACATTCTGACGCAGGGTGCCGAGCCGCTTTTCTTTCTCGACTACATCGCCATGGGAAAGCTCGATACGCAGGTGGTCGAGCACGTGATCGAGGGAATGAGCCGCGCGGCGAAAAAGGCCGGCTGCTCGCTGATCGGCGGCGAAACCGCGGAAATGCCCGACCTGTACGCCGCCGGCGAGTACGACCTCGCCGGATTTATCGTGGGGGCCGTCGAGCGGAAGAGGATCCTCGATCCGCGCCATGTGCGCCCGGGCGACGCGCTGCTGGCGCTGCCTTCGAGTGGGCTGCACACCAACGGCTACTCGCTGGCGCGCAAGCTGGTCTTCGGCGTCGCCAAGCTCGAGCCCGATAGCTACGTCGCCGAAGTGGGCAATAAGATCGGCGCCGAACTCCTCAAGCCGCACCGCCCCTATTGGCCCTTGCTGAAAAATATTCTGGCGCGCGGCTGGGTTACCTCGATGGCCCACGTCACCGGCGGCGGCATCACGGGAAATTTGCCGCGCGCGCTGCCGCGCAATGTCCGAGGCGTCGTAGAACTGGGTTCGTGGCCGGTGCTCCCCATTTTTCGATATCTGGCGCAGATCGGCCGTATCGAGCGGGACGAACTGCTCAAGACGTTCAACCTAGGAGTGGGAATGATCCTGGTCGTACCGGCGAGGCACGTCTCGCGCGTGGAAGCGGAATTGAAGCGGCAGCGCGAGAAATTCTACCTGATCGGGCGCATCGAGCGCGCCGCGCGCGGAAAGCCACGCGTCGTCTATACCGGGCAACTGCCTCTCTGAATCCGCTCACACCGCCTACGCTCTAAGGCTGGCTACTTGTCGTTGGCGCTGGTATCCGCCTCGATTTTCCACGAGCCGTCCGGCTGGAGTTTCCAGATCACCACGTACTTGCCTTTTTGCGTGACGGGTTTGCCCTTCGAGTCGCTCGAGGTGCTCTCGAACGAGCCGTATTCCCAACCGAGATCGCCGGATCGCGCCACCTCCACGGAAATCGTGGTGAGCTTCATCTGAAGATTCGGCGCGGCCAGCAACTGCTGCCAGACCTTGCGAATGCCCTCAATGCCTTGCATCGGGGCTCCCGCTCCAAACATGACAGCATTCGGAGCGTAGTAGGACAGAGTCTTCTCCAGGTCTTTGGCTTGCGCGGCCCTGATCGAGTCCGCTGAAGCCGTGCGAATGGCGTCCTGCGCAGCGGCGATTCGTTGCTGCTCCAGTTGCTCGCGTTCGGCGCGGTTGAGCACGGCGCGGTAGCGCCAGCATCCGGATGAGAGAGTCAGAGTGACGAGAACGATTGACAGCAGCACGGCGGGACGGAAAAGCTTCATGGGAGAGCCTCCTTGGGACCGTGAGGTAGGGACAAGATGCCTCGCCCGCCGGGCCGTGTCAAGCCAGGGCGCGTGGCGGTCGTGGGTCACCTTCGGATAACTCAACTACACGTCCACTTGCATCGAGCATCGTTAAGCCGTGTGAACTTAGGGACAGATAACAGCGTAGACAACCGGACACGTCGGATCTATTGTCGCTCTACACCGAGGCTGTAAGACTATGAGGAATGAGAGCGGTCATTCACGTCACAGCCTGGGAGCGAAAATCACTATGGCGGCGACTCGTAGGTGGGTTCGGACGCGTGGCAGCACTCCTGCTTTTAGTGACTGTCTTGTTCAACTTTCTCGGATTTCCGATTACCGTCTTCCTTACGACTAGATGGGAAGCAAAAAAGATGCCAGCGGTCAAAGTGACTGCGCGGCCGCTCAGCGACTATTCCGTATCTGATGCGCCGGGGCCAGCATTGTCCTATTTGGGATATTCGTTCGAGGTTCCGTGGGATACCAGCTTCCAGGCGAAGGGGTCTCAGACGGGGTCTAGTAAAGGGGGTATCGTGCAACTAAAGTTTGACTCGGGACAGAGTCTCCTTCTCATTGCACCGGCAAATCAGA
>DATLWP010000084.1:0-5247 GCA_035576265.1 Candidatus Polarisedimenticolia bacterium | reverse complement strand
GCATCCTCTTTTTCCCAGACCGAAGCTTTCATCTCTTCGAATCCGGAGCGTACGATTACTTTTACGTCCTCCCCACCGAGACGACGCGACGTGCGGCAGCAGTCCATCGCGGTGTTGCCGCCGCCGAGAACGATCACACGCTTGCCGATCTTATCGACGTGACCGAACGACACCGAGGACAGCCAGTCGATGCCGATATGAATGTGCGATGCGGCTTCTTTGCGCCCGGGAATATCGAGATCGCGCCCGCGCGGCGCGCCGGAACCAACGAACACCGCGTCGTATTTCTGCCCCAGCAGATTCTTCATACTTTCGATTTTGACGCCACCTTTGAACTCGACGCCGAGGTTCAGGATGTAACCAACCTCTTCGTCGATCACTTCGAGCGGCAGGCGGAAACGGGGAATCTGTGACCAAATCATTCCTCCGGCGCGCGGATCCTGATCGAACACCGTGACGCTATAACCCAGCGGCGCGAGGTCGCGCGCGACCGTAAGTGAAGCCGGGCCGGCGCCGATGCAGGCAATTCGCTTTCCGTTTCGCTGCTTCGCCGGTTTCGGCAGCCGCGCGCTGATGTCTTCCTTGTTGTCCGCGGCGACGCGCTTGAGTCGGCAAATAGCCACCGGCTCGGGCTTTTCGAGATTGCGTTCCTCCACGCGCCCGCGACGGCACGCCGGTTCGCACGGACGATCGCATGTCCGCCCGAGAATTCCGGGAAACACGTTGGACTCCCAATTGATCATGTACGCATCGCCGTATCGGCCGGCGGCGATCAGACGAATGTACTCGGGGACAGGCGTGTGGGCTGGGCACGCCCACTGGCAATCCACTACCCGGTGGAAGTAGTCGGGATTACCGATATCTGTGGGCTTCAAAAATCCACTCCAGATTCAAGCCTTGGTTAATTTCGCCGCCAAAAACACGCGCGCGCCGTACGGAAAACGGTCGTTGTTAGGCTTGAAACTGTCGCGCATGTTAACGCTCACCGCGCCGGTATGAAAGGCCCTGCGGGAGACGCTCGCGCTTTTCTAGCCAAAGCGGACTGCTGGCGACCAACAGAGCCAATTATAGAACGGAAAAAGGCGCCCGAAGGCGCCTCCTCCGATGTATCTCTTCTAGGCTTGGTATACGGGGAAACGGCGACAGAGTTCAGTCACTTGTCCGCATACTCTTTGGCGGACAGCAGCGTCTTTATTGCGATCCAAAATATCGCAAATCCAGCCAGCCAGCTCCCGCACTTCCTGCTCACCGAACCCTCGGGTCGTAACCGCCGGGGTACCAATGCGAAGCCCGCTCGTCGTCATCGGTGGCTGCGGATCATTCGGCACGGCGTTCTTGTTGACAGTGATGTGCGCTTCGCCCAGTGCCGCCTCGGCATCCTTGCCGGTAATGCCTTTCTTGATCAGGCTGACCAGAAACAGATGGTTATCGGTTCCGCCGGACACCACATCGTATCCACGCTCAATCATCGATTGCGCCATCGCGCGAGCGTTGGCGACGACCCGGGTTTGATACTCCTTGAAGCCCGGCTCCAGTGCCTCTTTGAACGCCACCGCCTTCGCGGCGATGACATGCATGAGAGGTCCGCCCTGCGTACCCGGGAACACGAGTGAATTTAACTTTTTTTCGATCTCAGGATTGGCCTTCGCTAAGATCACGCCGCCACGCGGACCGCGCAGGGTCTTGTGCGTTGTCGTGGTCGTCACGTCGGCGATCGACACGGGATTCAGGTACAAGCCGGTGGCAACCAGACCGGCGACGTGTGCCATGTCAACGAAGAGGTACGCACCGACACTATCGGCAATTGCACGAAACCGTTGCCAATCAATCACGCGGGAATACGCCGAGAAGCCGGCAATGATCATCTTCGGCTTATGTTCGCGCGCGAGCTTTTCTACTTGATCGTAGTCGATCAACCCCTGATCGTTAACGCCGTACTGCACCGCGTTGAACAGCTTACCCGAGAAGTTAACCTTGGCCCCATGCGTCAAGTGACCGCCGTGCGCCAGACTCATACCGAGAACCGTGTCGCCCGGCGTTAGCAAGGCCAGGTACACCGCGGCATTTGCCTGCGAACCCGAATGCGGCTGCACATTGGCGTAGGCCGCGCCGAAGAGCTGCTTCACGCGATCGATCGCGAGCCGCTCTGCGATGTCGACATACTCGCAGCCGCCGTAATAGCGCTTGCCGGGATAGCCCTCGGCATACTTGTTCGTCAGAACCGAACCTTGCGCCTCCAGCACGCGCGGACTCGCAAAATTTTCAGAGGCTATTAACTCGATATGGTCTTCCTGGCGTTGGGCCTCGCCGACGATGGCTCTCCACAACTCGTCGTCGTATCCCTTAATGGTCATTTCTCGGCTAAACATCGCGCGTTCAGGTTCCTCACGTGGTTGAAATCCGCGAGATTCGGCTCTCGCGACTTGAGAAGGGCGCTAAGAATATCCGATTTCGCTTCTTAGTGCCCATTCGCGCGAAACGATCAACCGTCTGTAGTCGGGTAACCGTCCGACAATGCTATACTTTTCACCCCACATGCACCGTTTCTCCGATATTTTGAGGTTCTCATGACGCGTTTCGCCGGTACCGATTCTTACATTGCCACCGAAGACCTGAAGCTCGCGGTTAATGCGGCCATCACGCTGCAGCGCCCACTGCTGGTAAAGGGTGAACCAGGCACCGGCAAGACCATGTTGGCGATCGAAGTGGCGAGCGCGCTGGGACGGCCGCTCTTTCAGTGGCACATCAAGTCGACCAGCAAAGCGCAGCAAGGTCTGTACGAATACGACGCGGTGTCCCGGCTGCGCGACTCGCAACTTGGCGAAGAGAAGGTGAAAGACATCGCTAACTATATTAAGAAGGGCCCGCTATGGGAGTCGTTTCAGTCCGACACCCCGGCGGTGGTGCTGATCGACGAAATCGACAAGGCCGACATCGAATTTCCGAACGACCTGTTGCGCGAATTGGACCGTATGGAGTTCTACGTGTACGAAACCCAGCAACTCGTGCACGCCAAACATCGGCCGGCGATCATTATCACCAGCAACAACGAAAAGGAATTACCCGACGCCTTTCTGCGCCGCTGCTTCTTCCACTACATCCGCTTCCCCGACGAGGAAACAATGCGGCAAATCGTCGACGTGCACTTTCCCGGCTTAAAGAAGAGTCTGCTAAAGGAAGCGCTCGAAGTATTCTTCCAGATCCGTGAGGTTCCGGGTTTGAAGAAGAAGCCGTCGACGTCCGAGCTGCTCGATTGGCTCAAGCTCCTGCTGGCCGAAGACGTGCCGCCGGAAACTTTGCGCGCGGATCCTAAGGCGGCCATTCCGCCGCTCTACGGCGCTCTGCTCAAGAACGAGCAGGACGTGCACCTGTTCGAACGCCTCGCGTTTATGGCGCGTCGCACCGGCTGATGCTGATTCGCCTTTTCTTCAAGCTGCGCGCCGCTAAGATTCCGGTCACCGTGACCGAGTTCCTCGCGCTGCTCGATGCGCTGGATCACCACCTCGCCTACGGAAGTGTCGACGAGTTCTATTACCTCGCGCGCTCGGCGCTGGTTAAGGACGAAACGAACTACGATAAGTTCGACCGCGTTTTCGGCGAATACATCAAGGGCATCGAAAGTGTCGCCGATTTGATGCTGAAAGAGATCCCGACCGAGTGGCTGCGGAAGGAACTCGAGCGCTTGCTGACCGACGAGGAGAAGGCACAAATCAAAGCACTCGGCGGTTTGGAAGAACTGCTCGAAACGCTGCGCAAGCGCCTCGAAGAGCAGAAAGGTCGCCACCAAGGCGGCAACAAGTGGATCGGCACCGGCGGCACCTCGCCGTTCGGCGCCTACGGCTACAACCCAGAGGGCATCCGCATCGGCCAGGACAGCTCTCGCCAGCGCCGCGGCGTGAAGGTGTGGGATGCGCGCGTATACCGCAACCTCGATGGCACAACGGAACTCGGCACGCGCAACATTAAACTCGCACTACGCCGCCTGCGAAAGTTCGCCCGCGAAGGTGCAGTCGAAGAACTCGATCTCGACGACACCATCCGCTCCACCGCGCGAAACGCCGGCTGGCTCGATATCAAGATGGTTCCGGAGCGGCACAATGCCGTGAAGGTACTCGCATTCTTCGACGTCGGTGGTTCCATGGACGACCATGTACGCGCGAGCGAGGAATTGTTCTCCGCGGTGCGCAGCGAGTTCAAGCATCTCGAGTATTTTTACTTCCACAACTTCCTCTATGAGAGCGTGTGGCGCGACAACCATCGCCGCTATAACGAACGGATCACGCTCCCTCAAATCATGCGGACCTATGGACATGACTACAAACTCGTGATCGTCGGCGACGCCAGCATGAGCCCGTACGAAATCTTCTATCGCGGCGGCGGCATCGACCACTTTAACGACGAAGCCGGGGCCACCTGGCTGCAACGGATGCTCGATACCTACTCGTCCGCGGTCTGGCTGAACCCCGAGCCGGAGAAACATTGGGACTACACCGAATCGATTCAGATCATCCGCAAGATGATGAACAACCGGATGTTCCCGATGACGCTCGAGGGTCTTGACGACGCCATGCGTCAACTCGGAAGGCGACAAGGTATGCCCAAGAGCGTCGCGCCGGCTGAACTCCAAACCTAGGTCCGGAGGTCGAGCGAAGAGTAGATGACATGGGCTGGATCGAGGACCTGCTGAAGGACTATCCGGAACTGTCTGGGGCTAAGGACCGACTCGAACGCATTGCGCAACAACTCCGTCATCTGGAGGCGGAGAACAGAAAGCTGAAAGAAGAAAAGGCGGAGTGGACCAAACATCCCGCCCCCGAACCTCAGATTCAGTTCGTCCCGTACGGCGGCGTCTTGTGGGAGCAGTTTCGCGGGACGATCAAGTCCATCGCTTATTGCCCGCATTGCAAGATCGTACTAACCGCGCTCCCGCCGGGCTCCGATGAAATGCTGGTTTGTGCGCAGTGCAATTTCACTGCGCCCTTTCTACCAAGCCAGGTGGGCGCGTTCGCGAAGCGACTCGAGAGCGAGTTGGTTTCCGCCTAAGCGGAGGCCCGAGCTCGGTGCGATAGCGATCGAGGTTAACTGCCAAAGATCCGTTCGAGGTGTTCAAGGTCGTTCACCATACGCCACTCCGTCGCGCCGGCGTCTTTCACCCGTTTTTCCCACGCGTCGAGACGATTCATATAGCGGCGCGGATCAACGTTGTCGGTTCTGAGCTTCGTGACATTCAATGCGACGACCCGGATT
>DATLWP010000083.1:0-4944 GCA_035576265.1 Candidatus Polarisedimenticolia bacterium | reverse complement strand
CGGTTTCCCGGCAGACGGGTGTTTCTCTTGCCGGTTCGATGATTGCCTTACGAGAAGGTGAGATTTCTCCCATGGTGCGATCCCCCTATAAATAATGGGACCTATGAAGTCGCCGGTGGTGATTGTACTCCCGGAAATACGGGGTGATGATTTTTTCCGCTGCTGCGGTCGCGAGAGAGCATCAGGGATTGGCGTGGAGGGAATTCACCACAGAGCACACGGAGTCGCCAGCGTGGCCGCAGAAAAAGGCGTGCCGCGCTGAAGGCCACGGCGTTACGTTCAAACCTTCAGGGGAGAGCGAGCGCGAACAACGCGACGCTACAAATGCTGAGAGGATGCTCGAAGCACGCCGGCGTTTTACCTTTCTGTTTTGAGGATGAGCTTGCCTACGGTCTGGCGAGTCTCAAGGAGGCGGTGTGCCTCGGCGGCTTGCTCGAGAGGGAAGACTCGGCTGATCGTGGGCTTGAGCCAGCCTTCGTGCACGCCATGGAACACGCTGTCGGCGCGGTGGAGAAGCTCGTCGCGTGTCAGGATGTAGTTGAACAGGGCGCCGCCGGAGATGGTGATGGACTTGGTCATCAGGGAGTTTGGGACGACGGGATCCGCGGGTCCGCTGGCCATGCCGAATACCGTGGCCCAGCCGCGGACGCGAACGGCGTCGAGATTCTTCGTGAAGGTGGTCTTGCCGACGCCGTCGATGACGTAGTCGACGCCCTTTCCGCCGGTCAGTTTCTTGGCTTCCTCGGCGAAGTCCTGCTTGGTGTAAAGGATGACGTGATCGGCGCCCGCTTCACGCGCCACCTGCGCTTTTTCGTCTGTAGAGACCGTGCCGATGGCGACTGCTCCGAGATGCTTTAGCCATTTGAGGAGAGTAAGCCCCATGCCTCCGGCGGCGGCGTGAACCAGAACGGTGGAGCCGCGTTTAACGGGATAGAACTCGTGCAGCAGGTAATGAGCGGTCAGTCCCTGAAGGATTACGGCGGCGCCGTCTTCGAAACTGATTTCTCTCGGAAGAGGCGCGACCTGGGCGGCGTTGACGGCTTGATATTCGGCGTAAGAGCCGATGTTTGTGGTGACGTAGGCGACGCGATCGTCCTGTCTCAGCCCAGTGACGCCGGCGCCGACCGCTTCGACAACACCGGCCCCTTCGATGCCGAGCGTGTAGGGAAGTGGCATGGGCACGGCGCCGTTGCGCATGTAAACATCGGCGAAATTGACTCCCACCGCTTGGATGTGAATCAGGACCTCGCCCGGGCCGGGCTTGGGTTGCGGGATGTCTTGAAGTTGCAGAACGCTCGGATCGCCAGCTTTGGTGACGCGCATCGCTTTCATGTGGGGATGTCCTTTGCGAGGTTCATGTTTCAATAGAGCGTTACATTCTCATCGGGCGACATCTTAACGCACATTTGCATATGGAGGTGCGGTTGTTAAGCTTCGCGGACGGCTGGGCGGGAACATTGCCCTGCCGCGGATAGGAAATGAGCCGGCTCGAGGCGAAGTGTTATCAAAATGAGGACGCCGCGCGGACAATCGGAAACTCGGGCAGGAGAAGCGGCGCTAGAACTCGAAGTTTACAGCCATCCCTCCATCGTGGCGCAGGTCGCGGCAGGTGTGACTTTTGTCACGCCAATTCAACCAGAGTAGAATGTATTGTTGTGTACAAGCCCCACGGTGAGACGCCCGTCTGAGCCGCGAAAAGGGAGCAAACAGATCACAGGAGCTTTCGGATGACCGCCACCACGGAACAAGAAAAGCCCATTCCGGGCACGTATATCTTTGACGGAAAGGCCGCGATGAAAGGGTATGCGCTCAACAAGATGTGCTACTCGTTCAACGAGGCCAAGAACCGCGAGGAGTTCCTGAAGGACGAAGACGCGTACTGCACCAAGTACGGGCTAAACGACGAGCAACGCAAGGCCATCAAGGAGCGCAACGTGCTGGGCTTGATTCGCGCCGGCGGATGTATCTACTACCTGGCCAAGTTCTCCGGAATCTTCCATCTTTCGGTGCAGGACGTGGGCGCGCAACAGAGAGGCATATCGGTCGAAGAGTTCAAGAAACTGCTCAAGGACGAGGGAGAGTAACTCATGGCACGCATCGTCGGCGGTCTTACGACATCGCATATTCCCGCAATCGGGAATGCGGTCCCGAAGGAACAGGAACTGAAGAATGACCCTTACTGGAAGGAGTTCTGGGCCGCGTATCCGCCCGCGCGGGCGTGGGTGCAGAAGGTCAAGCCGGACGTGGCCATCGTCGTCTACAACGACCACGGATTGAACTTCTTTCTCGACAAGATGCCGACGTTCGCGGTCGGCGCGGCGCCGATATACCGGCACGCCGACGAAGGCTGGGGGATTCCGACGATTCCACCTTTCAAGGGCGATCAAGAGTTTTCCTGGCACATCATCGAAGCCCTCGTGCACGACGAATTCGACATCACCACGTGCCAGGAGATGCTCGTGGATCACGGCTTCACAGTGCCGATGTCGCTCTTTTGGCCGAACGCCTCCTACACGGACGTGAAAACGATTCCCGTGCAGATCAATACCGTGCAGCACCCGCTGCCTTCGCCGGCGCGCTGCTTCAAGCTCGGGCAGGCGATCGGCCGCGCGGTCGAGTCCTATCCCAAGGATCTGAAGGTTGTGATGATCGGCACCGGCGGATTATCGCATCAGCTCGATGGCGAACGCGCAGGGTTCATCAACAAGAAGTTCGACCTGATGTGCATGGAAAAGATCGTGAACGACCCGGAAAGCCTGACGCGCCTTTCGATGCACGACCTGGTGCGCGAGGCGGGGGCGCAGGGCGCGGAGTTCATTCTGTGGCTGGCCATGCGCGGCGCGCTCACAGGAAAAGTGAAGAAGATCCACAGCTCCTACCACATCGCCATCTCCAACACGGCAACCGGCGTCATGGTTATGGAGAATGCGGCGTGACGTCGGCTCGGAACGGGCCTGCGGGAATCAAAAGCGTCTAGGAGCCGAGCTTCCGGCGGGGCCAGGGCGTAGCTAAGCGTTCTCGTCCGTGAGGAGCAATTCCCTGGCGCGCTGCGCGGCCTTCACCACCGCCTTGATCAGCGTGACGCGCAAGCCCCCCTCTTCCAGCTCCAGAATGCCGTCGATGGTGCAGCCGGCCGGAGTGGTGACCGTGTCCTTCAGCAGCGCGGGATGGAAGCCGGTCTCGACAACCATTTTTGCGGCTCCGAGCGCCATCTGAGCGGCGAGCAGCGTGGCGAGTTCGCGCGAAAGCCCCACCTTCACACCGCCCTCGGCCAGCGATTCGAGGATGATGTACATAAACGCCGGGCCGCTGGCGGATAGGCCGGTGATGGCGTCCATGTGCCTCTCATCCACGACGACCGTCCTGCCAACGGCGCCGAACAACTTTTCGGCGGTCTCGATATGCTTTTGCGTGGCGAATTTCCCTTTGGAGAGCGCGGTGATTCCCGCGCCGACCATGGAGGGGGTGTTGGGCATCGCACGAACGACGGGCACCTTCGTGCCGAGGCGCCGCTCGATGTAATCGGTTGGCACCGATGCGGCAATCGAGATCAAAAGTTGTTTGTCGCCAAGCTCGGGCCTGATTTCGTCGAGGACGCGACCGACAGTCTGCGGCTTGACGCAGAGGAGGATGACGTCCGCTCGGCGCGCGGCGTCGCAATTATCGGCACTGAGAGGAACGGGCAGCTTCGTGGCGAGCTTGCGCTCCTGCCCGGGATGCTGGACTGTGGCGCGAAGGTTCTGCGGCGAAACGAGCGATTGCTTCAAGAACGCCTCGATCAGGATGCCGCCCATCTTTCCCGCGCCGAGGACGGCAAGCCGCATTCGTGTATCAGCACGTGCCATTCGATTGGTTCCCCTTTCGCGCTAATCGCCCCATTCGCTCCATTGAAGAAACCGCCGGGAAGCGCGGTGCACGGCAACCCTGCGCGTCATGCCGCGACTCGTAATTCTGTTGGCGCTCCCGGAAGAGCAAGCACAAATCATACAGGAGCAGGGAGTCTCTTGCACCAATGGCGGAAGCAGGCGGAGGCGGACGATCGGACACACCCAAATCCAAAGGTTTCGGCGGCCTCCGCACTCGGGGCCCAGGCACAGATCGAAACGAACTTCAGGTTAGTCTCTGCCGGCGGCTAAGGCTGCGGCTGAGACCTCTTTGAGACGCCCCGTCTTTACATCGTAGACGAATCCGCGGACGGGTATCTCTCTCGGGATCCAGGCGTGCGACCGCACCTTTTGAATCTGGCGCCGCACGTTTTCGTCGACATCGCGGAAGGCGTGGAACTGTTCCGGCGAAACGGAAGCCGTGCGCGTGCGCTGCTCGAGGTTGGCGCGCAAGTCCTCGTCCTTGAACGTCAGCATTCCGCAGTCGGTGTGATTGACGATCATGAATTCCGTGGTGCCGAGCAGATAATGAGAGATGAGCAGGGAGCGGAGCGCATCTTCGGTGACGATTCCGCCCGCATTGCGGATGATGTGCGCGTCGCCGGTCTTCAGCCCCAGCATTTGCTCGACCGTCAAGCGGGCATCCATGCAAGCCACGATGGCGAGTTTTCGGGCCGGTGGCATCGGCAGAGAGCCCAAGTTGAATCCTGTTGCGTAGCTCTGGTTAGACTTCAATGCCTCGTCGATAGTTCCCATGGAATCTTCCTCCCTTCGCATCCTGCGGGATTTTCCGGGGATAGTATCACAGGCATCTCCCGGGCAGTGACACTACCACATCCCCACCGCAACGAAACGCCGATGTACCCGATCTTCTTGACACTAGAAAGGAACGGCCCCGATCTCTCGGGGCCGCGGGTCCTCGAATCAATCGCGAATGTGATTAGCGGGACCGACCACCGCCGGAGCGGCCTCCTCCGCCACGGTTTCCGCCTCCGCGATTTCCGCCTCCGCCGCCTCCCCCGCTATAGTTGCCGCCACCCCCGCCTCCGCGAGGCGCGCT
>DATLWP010000082.1:0-12104 GCA_035576265.1 Candidatus Polarisedimenticolia bacterium | reverse complement strand
GTACCCTGCACGCACGACAAACTTGTTCGTTGCCCGCCATGCCAGGCCGATGCGCGGGGCGAAATTGGCGTAGGGAGCCCCGTGCATCAGGGTCTTGTTGTTGTTGACGTACACGCCGGTTGCGCCGTTCGGCGCCGTCAGATTGAAGTTTTTCACGGGGTCGTAATTCGACTGCACCACGTACCCAACAAGCGTCCCGACGGGTTTCTGGGTAATGTCGACTTGGTTGAACAAGGCGGACGCCGTATTCAGCGTGGCGATCTGGCTGGGCCACACGTTCGTGAAGAGTCCGCGCGTGTCGGACGGGAATCCATCAAATTCCCAGCGAAGGCCCAGGTTGACGGTCAGGTTCGGCAGCAACTTGATATCGTCCTCGGCGTACGCCGAAAACTGGTTCACCCGCAGGTAATGGAGATTCGGCGCCTGTGGGTCATTGCGCGTGGTGATATTCGCCAGCAGTCCCCTCCCCACAAACGCCGGCGTGGTCGGTATCGAAGTGTTCCCCACCGGGCCGCTCCCGCTCGTAAGAAAATCGGCGAGGTTCCCGAATAGGAGTTCTCCCCTGCCGGGCCCTAGCAGCGTCCAGTTCCATTGAATGCGCTGCGCCTCGAAGCCGGTGCGGATTGCATGCTTTCCATGGTTCCAGGAGATATTGTCGGAGTACTGATACGTATTGAAGTAGTTTGTATCGGCCGCGAAAAAGTTTCCACCCATGTTCCAGGCACCGTAGGGCTCCCCCGGCATTCCGGCGGTGGCAATCACCGGGATGACCTGAAGGTTGGCCAGCGATGTAGCGGCAGGACACGGATTGCCTTGGTTTACCGACGGAATGATGCCCACGTCGCACGCCTCGAGCGCCAGCCCGTCCTTGCTGTTCGTCACCTCTCGCTGAAATGAAATGCGGGCCTCGTTGACCAAGTTGGTCGTAAGCACGGAGGTAAGCTTCAGCTGGGCGCTTAGCGCTTTGTACGTGGCAAGCTCAGGCGCGCCGGGGAAACAACCGCCCAGGCAGACGAAGCTCTGGGTCTGGGGATCGTTCGAGTAAAAGAACTTCTCGGTCAAGGTGTGTTTGTTGGAAAGGACGAAGTCGGTGTTCGCAATGTACTGGTCTTCGTTCGCTTCGACTGGATCCACGATATTTGTCCCTACGCCGCAGGTGGACGTAGTCATGCAGCTGAGTCCATTCGAATAGTCGCCGAGAATGCTCGGAGCGTAAAAGCCCTGGTTATATGGGGTTCTGTTGCCAGTTGGCACCCTTGCTTGAAATATATTAATGGCCACCTGGTTAATGTTGGAACCGTCCTGCGCCACGGCGACACCCGTTCCAAGTCCCAGGAAGCCCAGTGCGTTGACGTAGCCGCCAAACGCGCAGCCCAGATATTTCCTGTACGTGGAGGCGTCGCAAGCAGCCCCGCCAGGAACGAGGTCAAGCGGCACCGTCAGGCCCGGATGGTCCGCGCGGGCGTCGGCGCCGGTAAATCCTGGTTCGTTGAGCGGGAGCAGAGGAACGGTGGTATGGCCGGTGGAGAAACCATTGGTGCCGACTCCGTTGAGTTGCCGTGTGCCCTGATAGGAGCCAAAGAAGAAGATCTTATCTTTCTTGATCGGCCCGCCCAGCGTCCCGCCAAACTGGTTCTGCTTCAGCGTTGGCGGCGAGTTCTTGAATCCAGCTTTGGCCTGGGACTGCTTCAGGAAGTAATCGTTGGCGTTGAAGAAGTTGTTGCGATTGAATTCCCAGGCGGCCCCGTGGAACTCGTTCGTGCCGCTCTTGGTCACCACGTTGACGCTCGCGCCGGGATTCTGGCCATACGCGGCATCGTACTGCGAGGTCTGAACCTTGAACTCCTGAATGGCGTCCGGATTCGGAATCCCGATCCCAGGGTAGTTGCCGGATTGCCCGCCACCGCCGCTGCCGTAGTTCGTGATCGAGGCCCCATCCATCATGTAGTTGTTCTGATCGGAGCCCGAACCGTTCACGTTAATGTCCTGGGTGCCGTTGCCGAGCTGCGCGGCGCTCGCCACATTGACCACGACGCCGGGCGAGAGGTTGATGATCTGCGTATAGTTGCGCGAGCTCAGGGGCAGGTCGGTCACCACTTTCGACGAAACCAACTGGCCCACCGTGGCGTTCTCCGTCTGCACCGTCACGGCCGTGGATTCAACCGTCACCTGTTGCGTTTGGGCGCCGATCTCGAGGCTGTGGTTCAGGAGGGCCGTCTCCGTGATGCTAACAGTGATCGACGGGATTTCGGCGGTCTTGAAGCCAGACGCGGTGAACGTCACTCGGTAGTTGCCGGGCGGCAAGAGCGAGATCTTATAGGCACCGTCCGAGCCGGTCGTCGCCGTGCGCTGCGCGCCCGTGCCGATATTTGTGGCCGTGACGGTCGCACCCGTGATAACGGCGCCCGAAGGATCGGTCACCGTCCCCGTCAGAGCTCCCGTTGTGCCCGTTTGAGCCAGAGCCGGCGCAGCACACATCAGCAGCGCAGCCAAGCAAACCGACAACGAAAAGACAAACTTCGACGCAGCAGATTTCGTCTTCATTGCCCACCCCTTAAATAGACTTGCCCTCGCCATCAAAAGACTTGCGCGAGCACCTTCTTCGATCCGTCCGATTTCAGACGGACTTGCCCACGGCTGGAAGAAACGTCGCCGAAATTCGTAAGCCTCGAGATCCACCCAGAGCGATTTCTTGCCTTATGTGCGCGGGGATTACCACAATTCAAAGTAGCTTGTCAAGAACAAACAAGCACGACCACATCGGCCGACCGCGCAACTTTTATGCGCCGCTAGTCCTCGGGAGCTTTCGCGCTGGTCGCGCCGATACAAAATAGAAATCCCGGCCGTCAAAAATCGACCTACGAAGCAGTCGATTGGATTATCATAGCCGACCGGTCGGAGAATTCGCAGCCGCGAAGCCAATCTCGCATTTCGGGAGCCGCCATGGAAAGAGCTCTGAGTCTGGAATTTCTGCGTGTCGTGGAGCGAGCCGCGATCGCTTCGGCTCGCACCATGGGCCTGGGCGACGGCCACAAGGCCGATCAAGCAGCCGTCGAGGCAATGCGCTCCGAGATGGACTCGGTCGGGATGGACGGCACCATCGTGATCGGCGAGGGCGAGCGCGACGAGGCGCCCATGCTGTTTATCGGCGAAAAAGTCGGCGCCGCCGTCCGCGACAAAACGGTTAACTATCCCGCCGTGGACATCGCTGTTGATCCTCTCGAAGGCACGAACCTTTGCGCCACCGGGCAGCCCAACGCGCTTGCCGTGCTGGCGGCCAGCGACCAAGGGGGGCTCCTGCACGCCCCCGATCTCTACATGGAAAAGATCATCGTCGGCCCGACGTGCAAGGGTGCCGTCGAACTCGACGCTCCCGTGGAGCACAACCTTCGCGCCATCGCCAAGCGGCTGAAGCGCGACATCGAGGACCTCGTGGTGATCGTTCTCGATCGCCCGCGCCACGAGGGCCTGATTCGCGACATCCGCAAGACCGGCGCCCGCATCCGGTTGATATCCGACGGCGATCTCTCGGCCGGAATCAGCGCGGCCGTGCTGAATACAGGAGTGCACGCCGTCATGGGAATCGGCGGCGCTCCCGAGGGCGTATTGACGGCGGCAGCTCTGCGATGTTTGAACGGACAAATCTTAGCCCGGCTCGTGGTGTCGAAGCCGGAGCAAGAAGAACGGCTCGCGCAAATGGGGATTAAGGACGGAAAGCGGATTTACGACACGGCCGACCTGGCGCCGGGCAAGAGGATTATCTTTGCCTGCAGCGGCGTGACAGGCGGCAACTTGCTCCGCGGCGTCACTTTCTTCGGCGAAGGAATGCGGACGCACTCGCTGATCATGAACCTGGAGCAAGGGCAGGTCCGGTTCATCGATTCCGTTCATCTTGAGAAGGGACCGGATGTGAAGGTGCGGTTTTACTAAGCGCTTCTTGTGGAACGAGCGCCTCGCATGCGAAGCGCGCTCGCGTTGGCGCCCGATCCTGCGAAATCCCAATCTGAGGTCGCGAGGGATCGCGCGCGGATCTTTCGGCGGCCGGCCATCGCCCGAACGGATTCGTGCGACACAGCGCTAAACGGCCATTACATCCCGCGCGAAGATCACCCGCCGCCGCCCAAGCTCAACTCTCGCCTGCTCCACTTCAACCGCCTGCCGGCCCATTTCAGTGGCGGGGTTTGAAAAGTGTGCCGCGCTGGGCCCGCTCTGCTGTGCTAGCGGTGAATGGCAGCCGCGGAGTGGCCAGTTTGATGCTGACGCCGGGGCATGTGGGGAATCCTCTCAGGGCTTTGCGGAGCCGCGAGCGGACGGGCGTGATGGTTCGAGCTCACATGGTCGCTGATCGCCTGGAGCCTCTTCAGAATTCCTTGCCACTGCGCCCAATCGAGCTGGCGCAAATATGGACGGAGTCCCTGGATGAACGGATCCTCCAGCACGGTTTCGCCGTTCGTTTCGGGGACAAAGAAGCGGTTGAGGCCGACGCCCAGAGCTTCGGAGATTTTTTCGAGCGTACCTAGGCTCGGGGTCATCTGCCCGCTCTCGATCCGGGACAAATAGGATCGGGAGACGCGAGAGCGAGCCTGTAGCTGGCTCTGCGTCATTCCCCGCGACTCTCGCAATTGTCGGATACGCTGGCCGATGTTTTCGACCGTTTCGCGGTTCGGCCAGTTTTCGAATAACTGGCGGTCGTCTCCAGGCAGGTCTTGAGGTGACGGCGTTGGGATGACAAACGTCACCTTCGGCGGGAGCAGTCGCAGACAACGACGGCAATTGCCCGTGCGTGTGCGGTACTGCACCAACCCGCATACTTGACAGCGGATCACTTCACGATCAAGTTCCATGCTGGCCGCTAGGCCTTCTTTTTCCGCCACCGGTCTCCTCGCAGACTATTCCGGCGATGCGAAGGGGAGGAATATCACGTCTCAGGGAAGGCAGGAACTGGCGCGCGAGCCATTCTCCATAGGGTGCCAATTCTTGTCAAGCCTTTTCTTGCGTGCTCCCCAAAACTCGATTTTAGTCCTTGAGAAGAGCATAGCAAATAAAATGGATAGGGGATGTGAGTTGGCTGCAAACACCGCCTCGCAGGCCGAGTGACATTGTTCGTCCAAGATCCATCGTCGCCCATCGACATATTTTGCGCTCGGTTCAGTGTGCTATGATATTTTTTAGGAAACTTTTCATCGCGGGGGAATTTTTTGATCGACAGAAGAGCAGCACTCATTTTGTGTGTGATCACATGGCTGGCATCGGCATGTTTCGCAGGGTCTCGCGGACAGACCCGCGGGGGATGGACCTGGGAAAGCGTTCGCGAGCGGTTGGACGCCGAGGCCAAAGATTTTCACAGCTTGTCGGCGGATATCGAGCGCACGAAGGTCACGGTCGTAGTCAACGACCGTTCGACCGAGACAGGAAAGATTTGGGTCCGCGGCGACAAGATGCTGCTCGAGATCAAAGTTCCCAGTGCGCGCACCATTCTGCGGACCGGTGACGATCTCTACCTATACAATCCGGGGTTGAAGCGCGTCGAGGAATACAACCTGGGCAAGAATCGCGGGCTCGTAGACCAGTTCCTTCTGCTGGGATTCGGCACGAAGGGCGCGGAACTGCAGAAAAGCTATCTGGTCACTCTGCTTCGCGAGGAAAAGCTCGAGGACAAGAAAGTGATCGTGCTGGAGCTGACTCCGAAATCGGACGCCGTCCGCAACCAGATATCCAAGATTCAAATTTGGCTCGATGAAGCGACTTGGCTGCCGGCCCAACAGCAATTTTTCGAGGCCGGATCGGGCGACTATTCGATCGTCCGGTACTCAAGAGTGGTCCGAAACGCGGCCATCCCCGAATCCACGTTCAAACCGCGCTGGCCGAAAGGCACCGAAAAAGTGAAGCCTCGCGGCTGAGGTTTCGAGCCCGGGCGCGCAGCCCGCGCTCGGAACCCTCAAGTCTTTCCCTACGATCTTTGCTTCAATTTTCGCGCGGCGGCTTCTTTCTCAAGTAAAGCGCGCTTGCGATCGATGCCCCACCGATAACCCGCCAGGCCGCCTCCTTCCCGCACCACGCGGTGGCACGGCACGACCACGGAAACGGGATTCGTGGCGCAGGCGCGCGCGACCGCGCGGACGGCCGCCGGGCGTCCGATTGCGCGCGCGACTTCACTGTACGTCTTCGTGGCGCCATACGGAATTCGCCGCAGTTCTTCCCACACGCGGCGTTGGAAAGCAGTGGCCTGCACGTCGGTGGGAAGATCGAGATGGGGTTCCTGCCCTCGCAGGTGCGCAAGAATTCTTGCGACCCACCTTCCCAGACCTGCGGCGGGATGAGTGCCTCCAGCGCTGTCATACAGAAGTTCCGCGTTCGGATATTCGTTTCGCAGCGCCGCCCGGAGGCCGGTTTCGGATTCGCCCAAATAGACGGCGCTGATACCGTGGTCCGTTGCGCCAACGAGAAGACGCCCGAGTGGTGAATTGACAATTGCGTAGCGGATTCGCATTCCGGCCCCGCCGCGTCCATACGTGGCGGGCGTCATGCCGAGGTGCACGGGGGCGCGTTCGTACAGCCTGCTCGCCGAACCGTATCCAGCGTCATAGAGTGCTGTGGTCACGTTGTCTCCCTTCTTCAAGCGCGATTTCAGCCGCCGCATTCTTTGCGTGTCGGCGTACTGACGCGGCGTAATTCCCATCACGCGCCGAAAAGCGCGTTGAAGCTGATGCGGACTCATGCCCGCGGAACGGCCGAGCACGGCAAGCGTCAGGGGTGTCTCAGCGCCGGCGTCGGCGGCTGGATCGGCGAGAGTGCGGGCGTCTATCTCGCGACAGACGCGCGCGACCGCTTCGACCCTGGGATCTCCCGACGGTACCGTGTGCGGGCGGCAGCGACGGCACGGCCGGAAGCCCTGCTGCTCGGCAGCTTCCGGCAAGCGGAAGAAAACGACCTGCTCGCGGCTCGGCTTGCGTGAAGGGCAGGAAGGCCGGCAATAGATGCCGGTCGAGCGCACGGCGTAAACGAACGCGCCGTCCGCCCGGCGGTCACGCGATGCAACCGCCCGCCAAAACGATCCTCGGTTCCGACGCTGGTCACTTCCCTTTCTCGGCTTGGCTCGATTTCCCATCGAATGATTGTTCCGCGTCATCTCCTCAAGGGCTCACTCTATCGAGATATCCCCGGGCGCGGCTATCCGATTCTTGCGCGCAAATTTGCGCCGGCAAGATTGCGTTTGCGTCGTCCGCCCAGAGTGTTACATCATACGTCACTTTTTTGGGTCGCCGGGTTGACCTGTCTCTTGACCTCGCGCATATTCGGGAAACCTGACGGGGGTCAGTTTGTCGGCAGGTCTGGGGGGAAGCATCATGGGGGCTGCTCCGGAACGTAATGGGCAGCAGGCTGCAGTGTCGCCGCTGCGCGAATTCGAACGCCGCACCGAAACCATCCAAGCGATCTCGGGAAAACCGGGGCCACGGCGGTTTGCGCGCGTCCCGACGCACGCCGTTGGCGTGGCCGAGGAGCGCCGCCGGTATCCGCGGGCTTCCTTGTCGCTCCCGCTGCGCCTGACGCGAATCGGCGAGGCCGCAGAGCCCATTCCCGTTACGCTGGTGACGCGGAACATCAGCTCGAGCGGAGTCTATTTCCTGGCGCCGCGCGACATCGAGCCGGGCACGGCGATCGAACTCGAAGTGGCACTGATCGAACGGCCCCTCGGCTTTGGCAGCGTGCAGATGTGCACAGCCGCGCACGTCGTGCGCGCTGAAGAATCGGAGATGCCCGGCTGGCGCGGCTATGCGGCGAGTTTCGACGATTTCGCCCTGAAGCGCGACGATCACATCCCGCTTCGCTATCATCCTCGCTAGCAAAATATCACTGCAATCTTGCCTCACCTCGCCTGAGCCGCGCTGCATCCGAAGCCTCCACCGTGCGTCCCGGCAAGATGCTCGGAAGCACGCCGCGAGCATACTCCCACACTTCCCATCTGATACCCTTGTACTGTGAACCTGGTCCATTTCCAAGCGCGCGTCGTGCTGCTCGATTGGGACGGCACGCTGCTCGATTCCTATGCCGCCGATCTACAGGCGTACCTGGCGATGTTCCGCGCCTTCGAGATCGAATGGGGAGTCCGCGAGCTGGAATGTCACTATTCCCCGGACTGGTATCGGGTCTACCGGGCGGCGCGGTTGCCGCGCTCGAAGTGGAAAGAGGCCGACCGGCTCTGGCGGGCGGCCTATCGGGCGGAGCGTCCACCGCTGCTGCCCAGCGCACGAAAAGTGCTGCGCACACTCGAACAAGAATTCCGGCTCGGGCTGGTGACCGGCGGGAGCCGCGGGCGAGTGCGGCGGCAATTGCGGGAGTTCGGCTTAAGGGACTTCTTTTCCGCGTGCGTCTGCGGCGAAGATGCGCCGAGGCGAAAGCCGCATCCAGCCCCGCTCGAACTCGCGCTGAAGCGCCTGCGAGCCGAACCCGGCGATTGCGTGTACGTCGGAGACGCCCCGGAAGACATCGAGATGGCGCGGCGCGCAGGCGTGAAGCCGATCGGCGTGCTCGGCCCGTTTCCCACCGCCGAACGCATTCGCGCGGCGCGGCCGGATCTGCTCTTGCGCTCCATCGGAGAACTGCCCCGGCATCTGCGCCGCAGGGATTAGTCCCTGCCAGCTATTCAATTGTCAAAGAGCGATTGCTTGGTCCCCGCCCAGAGAACCTGCCACGCCCTCTCCGACTGCGGCGAACTCGCGTCCACAAGGGTTTAAGGAAATTAAGAGAGTTTACTTCTGAGGGGCAGGCGGGTTGGCAGGAGTTGGTGAAACGGAGGTAGACGAAGCGGCAGGGGGCGCGGCGGGAGATGATGTATTGAGCCTGAAGTCGGTCGAATGGAGGACGAGGCGCAAGTGAAGTTCGCCGCCGTCCGGAAGGTTGACGTAGTCGTCGGACGATGTGTAGGTGGGCAGCCAGTACTTGTCCTGAAAATTTTCCCGGTAGGTATCGAACATGGTGAAGGGCAGCTTGGTGCCGCTGCCCGCAATCTCGCTCACGAACTTTCCGTAAGTCTCAACGATCGCAAGGTCGTGGTCGTCCACATAGATCACCCCTTGGAAAAAGACCCGCTTGCGGCTCAACTCCTTGGGCTTGACCTGGAAGACGTAGGTATTGAGCTCGTCGAGCTTGTGCTGCCCGGCGTAGAGGAAATCGTAATTCGCGATTTCATCCGTGGTAAGGAAAAATAGCGGCTGGCTGACCATAGTGCGTACGTCTTCGAGCGAGTAAGTGGTGGTCTGGAGATTGGATACAGGCGGCTTGGTGACGCGCCAGTAGCGCGTGCCATCCGGGCGCGAGTAAAGCTCGCCGGTGACGGTGAATTTGCCGCCGGGAGGGCTTAGCTCCTCGAGGCGGATCGTCTGCGTGCAGTCGTAAGTTTCGTAGAGCTTTTTCGCTACGTCTTCGGCGGCTGCGAATTTCCGGATGATGACTTGCTCGGGAATGGGCGGCGGGCCGGGATGCGGCACGGACGGGAGGCGTTTCACCTCGAATTTTGGCGGAGGCGCCATCGGACCTTCGTCCTGGGCTCGAGCGGGGAGCACGACGCTACAGCACAGAATGCAAAGCAGGGTGGCGATGTATGGCAGTCGTTGCATCGTCGAGGTTATTTGGTGCAGTCGCATCTCATGAAATTTCGCAAAAAGCAGATCCGTCACCCCCAATCCGCAAAACGCGCGGCTGGATTCGGGATGACAGCTCTCCGTGATTTTCACCACGCCGTTAGATGCGGGGCGTTGCGATTACGTTGAGGACAGACGCGCGCGCCGCAGACGGAAATTATCACACGCGCTGTCCGCGAGATGCAAAGATCGCAATTCCCCATAGCGGGCCAGTTTCCGATAATGCGAGCGAGATCAACGGGCCGATGCAACACCTGCGAAGCAGCCGATTCGACAACGCTTCTCATCAGAGAACGCATCTTTTGGGCTCTACTCACGCAGACCTAGCCAGAATGGTGTTTTCCTTGAATTGAAGCTCAGGAACGATTTCGGCTTCTAAATCTGTTGAAAGTAGACTTCGAGTCAGTGCTGCACTGACCCATTGCGACCGCCCAAATTATCGGAGGCTGACCCGCTGCCCAATTTGCGCGGCAAGGAGCGCGAGAAGAACATCGGCTCGCCGGGGCGGTGCGGCTCTGATAAAATCGCGCACTTGCAGCGAATCGGCAGGATCGGCCGTGCACGAGAGACAGGCAGCGAAGCGCTATTTTGTGAGGGGGATGGTGCAGGGTGTGGGATACCGCTTTTTCGCGGAGCGCGTGGCCGGGCGGCTGGGCGTGGCTGGGTACGCGAAGAACTTGCGCGATGGGCGCGTGGAGGTTTATGGCGTGGGACCGGCGGCGTCGCTCGAGGCGCTGCGAGCGGAGCTCGAGAGGGGGCCGAGCGCGGCGATCGTTGACGGCGTGACCGAGGAGGATGCGGCGATCGATCCGAAGTTTGCACGGGGTTTTTCGATCGAATTCGATCTGTAAAAAACGGCCGACCAGCCAAAGGCAGGTTCGTGGCGGGTAGAACAGGGCCCCCTGAAGGCGGCTGCTACGAAACCTCTATTACGATTAAGGTCTGGCGAGTTTGGCGCTGCAAAGCATGAAGATGCCGGGTCGACAACTTCCGCCGACCCGCCGCTACAAAGACTCAGAGCACCGGCAGGAGTGCCTGTGCCACCACGGCACGAGCAACAGTAAACGAAAGAGGAGACGATGGAAGACCTGAAAAAACTGATTCGCGAAATCCCGGATCATCCGAAACCGGGGATTTTGTTCTACGACGTGACGACGCTGCTGAAGGACAAGGGAGGGTTCCACAGACTGGTGGACAAGCTGTGCGAACACTACAGCACGAGGCACGTTGACGTCGTGGCCGGGATTGAAGCGCGTGGATTCATCTTCGCGCCGGCGCTGGCATACCGCCTGGGCGCAGGGTTCGTCCCAGTGCGCAAGCCGAGCAAGCTGCCGTGGAAGACGGCGTCGGTGTCGTATCAACTCGAATACGGCACGGATACCCTCGAAATCCACCAGGACGCCGTGAGCGCGGGACAGCATGTGCTGGTCTGCGACGACCTGCTGGCGACGGGCGGAACGGCGGCGGCGGCTACGAGCCTGGTGCGCAAGCTGGGAGGCGACGTAGTGGGCGCGGCGTTCGCCGTCGAGCTCAATTTCCTGAATGGCCGGTCGAAATTGCCCGGCGTGGATGTGTTCTCCCTGCTGAAGTACGACAAGTAAGGCGCCGCGCGATCCGCGTTCGCGGGCGCGCACCGGATATCTTATGGCTCACCTTGCCCCACCGGCCAATGCAACGAGACGCTTCAGCGGACGCGTGGAAGCGTACCGGCGGTATCGCCCGCGCTATCCGCGCGAGATCATTCCACGCTTGCAGGAACTTTGCGGGCTGACGCCGACGTCCATCGTGGCCGACATCGGCGCGGGGACGGGGATGCTGGCCGAGCTATTTTTGCAGTACGGGAACCGGGTGCATGCCGTGGAGCCGAACCCCGAGATGCGCGCGGCGTGCGAGGAACTCGTAGCGTCATATCCGAACCTGACGTGCATCGACGGAACGGCCGAAGAGACGCGCCTGCCGGATGATTCGGTGGATTTCGTGGCCGTGGGCCGGGCGTTTCACTGGTTCGAGCAAGAGAAGTGCCGGCTGGAATTCGCGCGTATTCTCCGGGCGGGCGGATGGGTGGTTCTGGCGGGTATGGGACCGCGCAAGGGGGCCGATCCGATTGCGCGGGACCACGAAAACATTCTGCGCGAGTACGGCCTGGATTTCGCGGCGCTGCGGGAGCGCTACAACCTGGGGGACGCGGCCCGGAAGTTTTTTTCCGGCGACGCGATGCGGGAGGCTGAATTTCCCGGCGCGGAAGAGATGACGCATGAAGAGCTGAAAGGCCATACTGCGTCGCTTTCGGTGACGCCGCAGCCGGGCCATCCGCGCTTTCCGGCGATGCAGCAGGCACTGAAGGATTTCTTTGCGCGGCATCAGTCGGCGGGCAGGGTACGGCTGCCGATGAACTGCCGCGTTTACGTGGGCCAGTTGCGATAGTGCGATTTCACCGTCTCGCCAGACAAGTTGCGAAACGAG
>DATLWP010000081.1:0-8152 GCA_035576265.1 Candidatus Polarisedimenticolia bacterium | reverse complement strand
GTTTAAAACCGAGACGGTAGCCGCGTCCCGATTCAAAATCATCCGCGAACTTTCACCATACGGCCTTGAGAAGAACGCGCCCTTGGCCATCAAGTTGCTGACCGCCAAAGTGGAAACTTCCTGAACTCGACTGGACTCCCGGCGATTTTCGGGGTCGTAGAACAGATTAAACTCGCAGTGATAGCTCGTGCCCTGTACAACCGGCTGGATGTACACACCGACGTTGGAAGCGGAGTAGCCGGATTGTTCAGCCAGATCATTCATAGCCCCGATCTGGCCTTCGAGTTTCTCGCGGAGAGTCAAGTAGAACACATCCTGGCAGGCCCCCTTGGAGCGAAGCTTCCAGTACGGATTCGCGGAAGGCTGCTGGACCGTTTTCAAGATCTCGTTGGCGGAAACTCCACCGACCGCCTTTACGGCTTGAACCCCCAACCGCTGCGTGATCTCGGTGATGTCCTCAATTTGGGAGCTGACTCTTTCCTCCGGGAAATATTCGTAGCCGGCTACCGTGTAGAAAAGCGTCCAGGTGGGTAAGGTCGCTTTCAGGTTCGGATAGTCATCGGGCCATTGCCGCGCAAAGATAGCGGCGAGGTTTGTGTTATTGAGGACGAAGCATTCGTTGACCGATCTAAGCCTGATCAGCCAATAGGCCATTTCAAGGAGCGGGGCGAGGTTGGAGGAGCCAATCACAAAGGGCTCTTCCAGACTGGGCAGCATTTCGCAGCGCATCGATGCCCACGTTACGATGCCCATCGTTCCCTGCGCACCCTGGATCAGCCTGTGCCAGGAAGCCGTACCCGGACCGTATGGCGCCTTTTGCACGCCCCCGACGGCCCATTGCTCCGCGACTGAGCCGGGCCCAGCCGCTTGCCCGGTTCTGAATTCGTCTCCCGTTCCGAAGAATATCTCGGCGCAAGCCAATGGGTCGGAGATATCCCACTGATACTTGGGCATGATTACAGGCTCTCTCTCGAGTATGCTGCCGACCACAGACTTGGATTTCCGCGGCAGCAAAGGCATATTGAGGCGGAGCCCTGCCTTTTCCACCTCCGGTATGAGTTCGGCGAAGGTCACTCCCGGCTCGCACATGGCAACTCGTCTCTTGCGGTCCACGAGCATGATCTTCTTCATGCCGCTCATGTCGACAACGACCGCGCCGCCGATGCCAGGGACTGTGTCGCCCCGGAAATGGGGCGGACCCGAGCTGACGGGGACGAGAGGGGTCCTCGTCTCGTTGGCGAATTTCACGATTTTCCGGATGTCGGCGGCCGTTCTCGGCTTCACGACCGAGGCGGGCCGCACGCGGTTGACGAAACTCACGTCGTGCGAGTAGCCATCCAGTTCGGCTAGATCAAGACTTACCAGGCCGGGGCCGATGGCGTTGGCTAACGCGGCTTGCTCCATTTTGGGCAACCTCCTGTGCACAGCGATGCCTCGCGCCTATCCCCTATTTGTTTCTCAGCGAGGCCGACTGATTGCGGAAACGCTACCGACAAAGATCGCGCTAGTGCGCTCCAAGCTTTGGCGTGAGCAATGGGCTTACGCTCCACCCTGCAAGGACCTTGATACTGTATTTCGGAATAAAAGTCATGAAATTCTTTTTTGTGGGTCCTCCCCCAGGATCGAGCAACATCGCCGCCTGCCCGACCCAACAAGAGAAAGGCTTCGCGCCGATGAAAGCACGGTGGATTGACGTGAAAGGGGCCACTGGAGAGATCAAGCCGTCCGATTCGGCGAGACTGGACAGGGCTTCAGAAGGGCAAGAACGAGGGCAAAAAGGCCGACAGAAATTGTCGGTTCATCGGCCGGACATTGTCAGTTGAGAACAACGGACAGAGGCCGCGATTTTCGCTTGCCGGAGGCTGTGCTATAAGTAATAGGCAGTCCAAATCTGAGGAAATTGTGCCCTTTATCAATTTTCCCGCGCGGGAAATCAACTGCAAGCTTGTCTACTACGGGCCCGGCTTGGGCGGGAAAACCGCTAACCTGCAGTGGATTTATGACCATACGGGAACGACACAGAAGGGCAAGATGGTCTCGCTCGCGACCGAGACGGACCGCACCCTCTTTTTCGATTTTCTACCGCTCGACCTAGGCACGGTGCGCGGCTTCAAGACACGCTTCCATCTCTATACGGTGCCGGGACAGGTGTTCTACGAGGCGAGCCGCAGACTGATCTTGAAGGGCGCCGACGGCGTCGTGTTCGTGGCGGATTCGCAGGAAGAGCGGCTCGACGCCAATCTCGAAACGCTCGATAACCTGCGGGAACATCTGAAGGATCACAGCCTCGATTTCGACACGATTCCCTACGTGCTGCAACTCAACAAGCGCGACTTGCCAAACATCCTTCCAGCCGCGGAGCTTCAGAAGCACCTAACCGTCAAAGGCGAGCCGGCGCTCGAAGCCGTCGCCGTGACGGGTCAAGGCGTATTCGACACGCTGAAAGAAGTGGCCAAGCTCGTCCTCGCCGAACTCAAGAAGAACGCCTGAAACATATTTTTGAAAGCAGAGCTTGCCGCGGCGGCAACCACAGGCGACGTGCGGCTAGAAAAGCCGGCGCCAGAAGACCGGCGCGGTGCATGCCCATTCCGTCGGGCGGCGCTGCACAGGGAAATTATCGTTCGCCGAAACGATAGACGAAGCCCACGGCGATGCGGCGGCTGATGCGAGTGGCGCCCGTGGAGCCGCCGAAAAAGTTCTCGTGGCCGAAGTCCAGCTGAAACATCCGAATGCCCCAGTGACGCGATAGGTTCCAATCGAGGCCGCCGCCGGCTTCCCACGCGTAGGCGGAGGCGGTCTTGGTGACAGAAGGGAAGCCTCCGTAGGCAGGCGTGGTATTGCTATAGCGCGCGCTTCCCACGAGGAAGTGACCGAAAGGGGTGACCTTGCGATGGCCCAGCGGATAGAGCTTCGGACCAACCAGGAGACTGTAGATGCGGGTCTTTCCGAAAGTAATTCCCTGGTCCTTGTAGATGCCCATCCCTTCCGCTTCCACGCCCAGCCAGTGCTTGAGGTTGTAGTCGAACGACGCATACCAGCCGTTCAACCAGAAGGTCGGAATGTTGGGCTGGTAGTAGGAGCGGTAGGCATAGCCGGCGGAGACTTCGAATTTGGGCGTTACTCGCGATTTCGGCTTCTGCGGCGCTTCTTGCGACGTGGAGGACTGGTCCTGAGGAGCGGGCTCATTTTCTTGAGCCAGCGCCGGGGAAGCGCACATCATGAGCAACAGGAAAAGCCCGAATAACTTCCTCATCTGCAAAATCCTCCTCAGGATCATGGGCGAACAGTCGTTGGTTGGAAGGCGGGATCCGACCGCCGGGTTGGTCGGCATGCATTCATTCCCCGCGGCGCAGATCGGAATTTCGCCGCCTGGGAATATCTCAGAACGGCGGCCCCGAGGAAAGAGAAAAGCCGGACCATCGCCCGGGGGCGAATTCAATGCCTAAGCGGGCGAAGGAGCAGCCAGCGGCCGGTTTGTCAGTCGTCCGCAGGCTTCCTCAACTCGACCGCACAGGCGATCGATCCGCGCAGGATCCTGGTGGGGACGCAAGCGCCGGACGGGCACGAGCGAGAGGAGACGGCCGAAGAGCGAGAACTCACGAACCCGCATATCGTCGTCGAGCAGGCTGGTCGCGTAGGAATTCGCGACGAGGGAGAGCAAGCTCTGTTGCGGAGTCAGGGTTTCGAGAAGCGGGGCGGTTGCGTCAGCGCTTCGCTCGCCGAGCAAGAAGATCGCAGCCAACGGAAGAGACTCCTTCTCAAATCGCAAAGCACTTCCGGTGAGGGGGAGCATCCGCTTCTCAAAGTTTGCCGAGAAACTCGGGAGCGCCTTCGCGGAACCGTAGAGCATTTCGACGGAATCCGGCCACAGGGAGAGATACGGGTACGCGGGCATGACGCGCAAAAGTCCGTCGCGCTCCACGAGAGCGACGATATCGTCCGCCAGAACCGCGTGACCGCGACGCGCAAACGCCGCGGCGGTGGTGGACTTACCGGCGCCTTGCTCGCCGACGAAAGCGACGGCGTAATCTCCGAAGGACACGGCGCTCGCGTGCAGGCAGGTGACACCGCGCAAGCGCAGCAGAAGACCGAGGACCGGGCCGAGGAGATAGCTGGCCGCGTCCTCAAGTGACAAGGAATCGGGCCAGAGCGCCCAGACGGTCCTTCCTGGGCTGTCCATCCAGAATCGCATTCCGTCGAAGTAGTCCAGGCGAAGGAATGCGCCGTTTGCGATCTTCCGGACTCGAAACGCCGGTTCGCCGGAGCCGAGGAGAATCGAGCTGACAAAAATCAGGGTCTCAGGGGCGGCGGAGGCTTCACTTTCAAGAGAAGGGGCAAGGCCAAAGTAAACTTGGATTGCCGAAGAACCGCACGCCGTTCTAGCCGGTTCCAAACCTGGAATGGAGCGGTTTGCCCTAAGCTGCAAGCCGAAGACTGAATAAGCAGATTCCAACAGAGGCACCAAAGTCAGGCAAGGCTCGTTCGACTCGTATTGCCCTTCCCTCCGTCCTTCGTTCGTCGGTTTCCCACAGTTTTTGTCAGCTGTCGCACAGTCCCGTAGACGGTCAATACGGGAGTTGAATAGGGTTTTTTCGGCGCCGGTCTTGCAGGCTTAACCATCGCGGACCTCTGCCAGCAAGTTATACCGAACTCGTCGCGCGGACTGCAACCAAAAGTTCAGACACAGGGGACGAAGCGCTACGCGGGCTGATTCGGAGCTGCTCTCGCGGCGCAGCAGCGCGAGGGCGGAGCGATTGACGTAGCGGTCAATGTCGTTACACCACTGCACCTGGTCCATCCCGGCGACGTTGCGCCGTTGAAGCGCATCGACCACGGGGTCTCCCGCCAGAGGAGTCTTCGGCCTGAGCCGGACGCTTTCGGGAAGACGGCCAGCCATGGCTTCGCGCAGCAGCGTTTTTTGGAAAGCCCAAGGAAACGGCGGCAGCGCGAGGAGGCAGTTGACGATTCGAAGGTCGAGAAACGGGTAGCGCACCTCGACCGGGAAACGAGTGACTCCTGGATCGGCGAGCTCGAACATCCGCGTCCATTGCGGCAGCGAGAGCGAGGCGTGCGCCGAGGGAAGAACGGGATGAGCCGGCGCGACCCGAGGAAGGCCGCACTCTCTCCAGCGCGCTTCGAGGTCCAGGCGTTGCGCGAAATCGGGCGCCAACCACGGCGGAAACACGGGCGCGTGGGGATCCCTGCCGAGGAGCTGCCGCACCCGTTGACGGATGCCGCGCCAGGGGAACGGCCGAACGCGAAGATAGCGCCAGCCTTCGCTGAAAAGACGGCGCCACTCCCTCCTGCTCAGGAGCTGCCGGGCGTAGGGCCACATTTCGAAGTACATCAGGTTGTCGCTGCCCTCGCCATCCAGCACGACGCGGCAATCCGCGGCAATGGCGCGAAACTGGTCGAATGAGCCGGCGAGAAACGGCTCGTCCACCGGCTCCGGCGTGCGCAACTCGGGATCGTTCCATCGTTCAAAGAGATGGAGCCCACCCATCGGCAAAAAACGAATGGGCATGCGCAGAAACTCGGCGACGCTGCGAGCATTCGCCGGATCGGGATCCCGGATCAGCGATTCATGGGTAACGGTGTAGGCGCGCAAGTCCACCGGAGCGGCGGCATTCGCAGAAAGCTCGCGCGCCGTAGCGGCCACCGAGGAAGAATCGAGGCCGCCGCTCAAAAGAATCCCCACACGGCCGGTGCGGAGGCGATCGGCCACGGCCTCTCGGAAAAGAACGCAGAAGTGCTCGACATATTCGTCGGCGTGGCGATAACGGATCGGCGCGTCAACGGGAGCCGACCAGTAGCGCTGGATGCGCATGCTTTCGGGGGAAACAGAAAGAAAATGCGCCGGCGGCAAACGGCGAATGTCGCGAAAGGTGGTGGATGCGGGGCCGCAGTTGAGTCCGAAAAGCAGAAAATCAGCGATGGCGTCGTCGTGCAGCTCGTCGGAAAGGTCGGGATGGAGGCGCACGCAATCGAGCGTGTTGCTGAAGAGGAAAAGAGCGCCGAGCGCAGCAAAGTAAAATGGCTTGACGCCAAAATGATCGCGGGCGCAGAAAAGAGACTTTCGGCGCGCATCCCAAATGGCAAAAGAAAAATCGCCTCGCAAATATTGCACGCAATGTTCGCCCCAAGCGGCGTACGCGTGGAGAATCAGCTCGGGATCCGGCGCAGCCCGGCGAACGTTGCGCCCGGCTTGATCGAGCATCGTTTCGAGGTCCGCACGGGAGTCGAGCCGGACATCGGCTGTGATCCAAAACTCTCCGTCCAGGCTTGCAGGCTGGCGCTCACCCAGCGATTCCTGGGTGGTTCGCAGCATCGTGTGGCCGAAGGCGACAGGCCCATCCGACCACACTTCACGTGCATCGGGGCCGCGGTAGGAAAGGAAGCGAGCGAGGGAATCCAGGAGCGGCAGATCCGGCGGCGCGCCGTCGCGCCAGAAAATGCCGACAATACCGCTCACGGACTTTGTGTCTCCGGTGAAGCGATCGGGCCATCGAACGGCACGAAGTGAAGATGCTCGTCACCTGCGTCGTTCAGCACGGCGCCATCAAATTCCACCCAAGCATGGGCCTCGAAGCGCCCGGCCTGTTTTCGAGCACCAATGCGCAGATCTGCGCCGATGCCGCGCCGGTGAAGGAGCCACCAGAGCGTCAGGGACCGCTCGAGGCAGGTCGCGCGGAAAAAGAGATGCCGCGCCGCCGCCTGCTCGAGGCGAGCGATCTCACGCGCGGAATCGAGCAATGCGCCGCCGGTCTCACCGCCAGGAATTGTCGCGCCCGGCACGAACCACGCGAGCGCGGCTTTCCAGCGCTGGAATCCGGCAAGGCGCAGGCCAAGCCAGGTGGCCGCGAGCGCCACAGCGGCCTCCAGAACGAGTCCTCGCGCGTATCCGCTGAGACGCCAGAAGCCGCGCCACGCTTCAATTTCTGGCTTCAAGCCTTTCCCTCAAAGAAAGTCGCGCGCCCGATTCGCAAAAGCTCACCAGGCCAGGCGGAACGTGTCCTTACCGAGATGAACGGTACCATGCGAGGGTTATTCTCCACGACTTCAGCCAGCCGCCGCGCTGCGCACCTGAATCAGCCCCTCGTCCAACATCTTTTCGAGCAGGCCGAGCAGGTCGCGTTCACAACGGTCCGTGTCCACCTCGTACTCGGCGAGCAAGGCATCGCGGAGCTCGCCGACGGTTTGCGGCTGTTGCAACAGATTCCAGATGCGCGCGCCAACCGGGTCTAATCCGTAATAGACAGTGTTCTTCAGATTCAAAATGGCTGATTCTTCGCCCAGAGGGCAGGATACCTGCTCGGAAGTGGCCACCACGATCGAGTGCACGGAGAGAGGAACGTTCATTTCGACAGACTCATTCCTCCGGGTTGGATGGGTTGGGTGCGTCCGCACCCGCTTGCGGACGCCGGCGGTTGCGCCGGGATCGGACCGCTCCCGAACGATTCGCCAGGGACCTAATATATCGCATCGGGACGCGCACGCAACAACTACGACAGGCGCACCGGGCCCGGGGGCGACCGCGCGTGCCGCTCGCGTGTTTTCATCCACTGCCTTTGATTCGACACTTGGGTGACGAGAAGGTGCTCCCTCTGGTAGGCTTCGCTTTCATGCCCGAAGCGACGACGGGACTCCGGACGGCGTTTGCGTCCGCAGCGGCTTCTTGCTCCGGCGATTCTGCGTTCGACTACCGGACCGTTTTGGCGGTGACGTGACTCAAAAGATTCGATGAACCTGATGCGCCAGATGCTCTTGAGGGCTTCGCAAAGCGAATGGCTGCGCGAGCGCGCCGCGCGCTATCGCTTCATCCGCCGGACGGCCCAACGCTTTCTCCCCGGCGAGGACGAAGACGCCGCGCTCGCCGCGGCCCGCGGGCTGGCGGGGCAAGGCATCGAAACGCTCCTTACGCATCTCGGGGAGAACGTCGACAATCGCGCCGAAGCCGAAACCGTTACCGCACAGTATCTCGGTTTGCTCGGACGCATTTGTACCGCGAGACTGCCGGCCGAGGCGTCCGTGAAGCTGACGCAGCTCGGATTGGACGTGGACCGCGAGCTCTGTTTCGAAAATGTCGTGAGGCTCGCCGAGCGATCGCGCGCCGCGGAGACGCGATCCGGGGGCGCGAGCGGCGACAAAACAT
>DATLWP010000080.1:0-4599 GCA_035576265.1 Candidatus Polarisedimenticolia bacterium | reverse complement strand
CATCGGAAGGATCGACGCTTCGACGATCCACATCAGCTCAGCAACGCCGCCGCGCTAGCACGGAAGCATCATGTCACGCTTGGACTCGTCGACGCCGGGAAGCGCTTGTAACGAAACCACACCTCGCCGTTCGCCGAGAAGACCCGTCTATGCTGGCACCATAATTGCTCTCAGATGAACCCGCTCTGTCCGCATAGTTAATTTACGTTCATCTAACTCCGAGTCGGAACGGCCGAACGCCATATGTGCTTTGCACATATGGCGTAGCGGTGGCGGACAAGCGTTCGCCCGTCGCATCGTCATTCTCAGCGCCAATGCGCGCATTGCAACGAGCGGGAGGACGCATTTGTTATGGACACCTGTGATCGAAATCCGAAATCAGAGCTGTTTGCGGTGACGCGGCGCGATCTTTTGGCTTTAGGGGCGACGACGGCCGGACTCGTATCGCTGTCGGCGCTCGGTACGCTCGCGGAAAGCCGTACGGCGGCAGCGGCCGCGGCGACGCTCAACCTCACCTCTTGGGGCGGCGCCTACCAGATGAGCCAGATCAATGCCTACGAGAAGCCCTATACGAAAGAAACGGGAATCTCATTCAACAACATAGAGAAGGCGGCCAACGGACCAGCGCTTGTGACCGCCCAGGAGCAAAGCGGCAACGTCAGCTGGGACATCGTCGACATGCTGCAGTCGCCGGCGTTCCGGCTCTATGACCAGGGCCTCCTGCAGGAGATCAACTTCGACAAGGATCTCAATCCGGCGCCCGACGGTACACCGGCAAGCCAGGACTTCGTGGAAGGCTCGCTGAGTGGCGACGGCAAGACCGGTGGCTACGTCTCCACCATCTCCTACAGTACGCTGTTCGCCTATGACAAGTCAGCCTTCGGCAGTGGCGCAGGACCGAAGACGGTCAAGGACGTGTTCGACGTCAAGAACTTCCCGGGCATGCGTGCCCTGCAGAAGATCCCGGCGGGCAATCTCGAATGGGCTCTCTATGCCGACGGTGTGGAGATCCCGCAGATCTACGACGTGCTGAAGACGCCCGAGGGTGTCGCCCGCGCCTTCACGAAGTTGGACACGCTCAAGCCCAACGCCATCTGGTGGAGCCAAGGTGCGCAACCGCCGCAGATGCTGGCGCAGAAGCAGGCGACTATCGTGTCGGCCTACAACGGCCGAATTTTCAATGCGATCGTCGCGGACGGCCAGCCGTTCGACTTTATCTGGGACGGCGGATTGTATGAATGGGACGGATGGGTGGTCCCCGCCAGCCTTTCCAAGGACCGTCTCGAGCAGGCCATGAAGTTCCTGCGCTTTTCTACCACCACCAAGAGCCTCGTCGACCAGGCACGCTACATTGCCTATTCGCCGGCGCGCAAGTCGTCCTTCCAGCAAATGGCGAATCTGACCTACTTCAAGGATCCCAAGATTCACATGATGCCGTACATGCCCACCTCGCCGGAGCACCTCAAGGTGGCGATCCCGAAGAGCGTGTCGTTCTGGTCGAACTACGGACCGGAGCTCGATCAGCGCTTCGCGGCCTGGCTCTCGACCTCCTGAGCGGCCGTCCGTGACCACGCTCCTTGCGTTGGCGCCGGGGCGGCTGGGCGAAGTCGGTTCAGACTCCCTGAAGGAAAGCCTGCGCCGGGCCGAGCGGCGAAGCCGCCGTGCAGCGTTCTTGCTGACGGCGCCGCTGCTCGGCTACCTCGGCCTGCTCTTCCTGGTGCCGCTCGCGGGCATGGCGTGGCTCAGCGTGGCCAATACAACGATCCCCGACTACATGCCGAAAACGGTGACCGCCCTGGCCCAGTGGCGGCCGCCGTCCTTACCGCCGGAGGCCGCCTATGCGGCGGTGGCGGATGATCTCAGGAGCGCCTTCAAGACGCACACGTTCGGCCGGATTGCCAAGCGTCTCAACGAGGAGGTCCCAGGGACGTTCGGGCTGATCAACAAGACGACGTTCCGCATCGCGCATCTCGAGCCGCCGCCGTCGTCGTGGAAGGCCGAACTCGAAAAAATCGATCCCGAATGGGGCAAGCTGCCGGTCTGGCGCCTTCTCCAGCGCGAGAGCTCGCCCTTAACCTCCGATTACTACGTCGCCGCCATGGACATGCAGTACGGGCCGGACGGCCACCTGATGCGCGTACCGGCATACTCCCGTATCTACCTCCCCTTGTTCTTCAAAACGGCGTGGATGAGCGTTCTCGTCACCATGTTGACCCTCACGCTCGGTTATCCGCTGGCCTACTGGACATCGCGTATGCCGGAACGGCGCGCCAACGTCGTGATGATCGCGGTGCTGTTGCCGTTTTGGACGTCGCTCCTGGTGCGTATCACGGCCTGGATCGTACTGCTCCAGTCTCACGGCGTGGTGAACTCCGTGCTGGTGACGTCCGGCCTCGTGGCGAGCGATGCGCGTCCGCAGTTGATGAACAACAGCATCGGAACCATCGTGGTGATGACACAGGTGCTTCTGCCGTTCATGGTGCTTCCGCTTTACAGCGTCATGCGCGGCATCTCCCATTCGTACGTGCGGGCCGCCATATCGCTCGGTGCCCATCCCTGGCATGCCTTCTGGCGCGTTTTTGCCCCCCTCTCGCTGCCGGGTGTCGGGGCTGGGGCGCTTCTCGTCTTCATTCTGGCCATCGGCTACTACATCACGCCGGAACTCGTCGGCGGACAAACGGGGCAGTTCATCAGCAACCGAATCGCTTTCAATGTGCAGGAGTCGCTCAACTGGGGGCTGGCCGCCGCGCTGGGCACGATCCTGACCACGATGACGCTCGCCCTGTTTTCGTTGTACAGCCTGGTTGCGGGCGCGGGGAGGATCTCGATCAGATGAGCACCAATCTCGCCCCTTACGCCAGCGCGCCGGAGCGCGGCTGGTACTATCTGTTCCGCGGCTACGGCCTGATCGTGCTGTTCTTCCTGGTGATGCCGCTCGTCGTGATCATTCCGCTGTCGTTCAATGCATCGCCCTATTTCACCTTTACCGGCAAGATGCTGACGCTCGATCCCGCCGGCTATTCGACGCAATGGTACTGGAGTTTCCTGTCCGATCCCGTGTGGCTGAAGGCGGTCAAGAACAGCTTCATAATCGCTCCTGTGGCAACGCTGATCGCAACCGCGCTCGGTACCCTCGCCGCGATCGGGCTGACGCGTCCCCACATGCCCTTCCGCACGGCGATCACCAGCCTTCTGATTCTTCCGATGATCGTGCCGCTGATCATCACCGCGACGGCGATGTTCTTCTTCTTTTCATACCTGCACATCGTCAACAGCTATGTCGGCATCATCATCGCGCACTCGATCCTCGGCGTGCCGTTCGTGGTGATTACGGTGACCGCGACGCTCGACGGATTCGATCCGCAATACTACCGCGCGGCGCTCAGCCTCGGCGCCTCTCCGGCCCGTGCCTTCTTCAAGGTGACGGCGCCGCTGATCCTGCCGGGCATCATCTCCGGAGCGCTGTTCGCTTTCATGACCTCGTTCGACGAGGTGGTGATTGTGCTGTTTATCGCCGGCCCGGACCAGAAGACGCTGCCGCTGCAGATGTGGACGAACCTGCGCTATACGATCGACCCGACGATCCTTTCCGTGGCGACGCTGATCCTCATCCTCGCCGTCGTCATGCTGGGCGGGCTCGAGCTTGCGCGAAGGCACGCCGAGCGGCTACGGGGCATCCAACCCTGAGGAGGACACGGGCGTTGGGCGAAGGGTCTCAGAAGAATGACCGGCTTGGATCTTGGCGGTCGTCCGGCGCAATCGTCGACGTCGGGTGCCGAAGGGTGGAACGCAAGGTCATCGTGCCCATATGCATGGTACTTTCCGTTGGCTTTGCGAGTCTGGCGTCCTCGAGCTTCCCGAACCGAACTTGAGACCTGGCACGGGAAACCTTCCTTCGCAAACCCCCAAACAAAGGAGAAAAACAGTCAATGTTGACATTGCCGCAACTTCCCTACCGTCAGTCAGCTCTTGCTCCTCATGTTTCGGAGCGCACTCTGCAATTCCATTATGGCAAGCATCATGCCGCCTATGTGAGCAAAGCCAACGGCCTGATAAAGGATACCCCGCTCGCCGAAAAATCGCTGCTGGAGATTATTCAAACCGCCACCGGAGACGCGAACAAATCGGGCCTCTTCAATAATGCGGCGCAGATATGGAATCACACGTTCTTCTGGAACTCGATGTCACCCTCGGGTGGCGGCGCGCCTTCGGGCACGATCGGCAAGCGAATCGAGGCCGATTTCGGGTCCTACGACCAGTTCCGCGAGGCGTTCGTGACGGCTGCGACGACTCAATTTGGAAGCGGCTGGGCGTGGCTCGTCGAGGACAAGGGCAAGCTCGCGGTCACCAAGACCGCGAACGCCGACACGCCGATGGTGCACGCCCAGAAACCGCTCCTCACCCTCGATGTCTGGGAACATGCCTACTACCTGGACTACCAGAACAGGCGACTAGATTTCGTGAACGCCTTCCTGGACAACCTCATCAACTGGGAATTCGCCGAGCGCAACCTCTAAGGCCATCGAACTGCCGATTCCGATGGCTTGAAGCCAATCGCCTGCGGCGAATGGGTTTTCGCAGAGGGACTCGCGTTGGACT
>DATLWP010000079.1:0-5501 GCA_035576265.1 Candidatus Polarisedimenticolia bacterium | reverse complement strand
TATCTACCCGCATGGCGATCTGCAATTCTTGGAGAGCGCGCTGCGGGCACTCGCCGGCGCCCCGGGCGCTCGGGTGATTGTCACAGAGGCTGTTTTCAGCATGGAGGGCGACGTTGCGCCGCTCGAATCCATCCTCCGCCTGGCGAAGGAGTTCGGCGCGGAACTCGTGCTCGACGAGGCGCATGCAATCGGTGTCTGCGGACCGCACGGTCGCGGAATCGCCGCGGAGCTGGGAATCGAGCGCGAGATTCTGGCCATCGTGCACACCTGCGGGAAGGCGCTAGCCGGCGCAGGCGCATTCGTTTGCTGCGGAGGAGCGCTGAAAGATTACCTCGTCAATCACGCCAGAACGTTTATTTTCAGCACGGCCATGCCGCCTTATCTCGCTGGCCAGATTCGCGCGGCCGTCGATCTTGCCAGGGAAGCGGAATCCGACCGAATTCACCTCCGCGAGATCGCATCGCTCTTGCGCGACGGCCTGGCCGCCGCGGACATCGACTTCGGCGCGAGCACCACGCACATCGTGCCCGTGTTGCTCGGAAGCAACGAGACGGCCTTGCATGTGGCGAGCGAGCTGCAACGCAACGGATTCGCCGTGAGAGCCATCCGGCCGCCTACGGTTCCGCCCGGCACGGCGCGTTTGCGCATCTCGCTGACCAGCAAAATCACTCGCGACGACGTGCGCCTCCTGGTCCACACAATCGACGCGGCATGCAAATCCGCACCGCAAGCCGCGCCCGCCAGCGCCGTGCATGCCTGAGCGTTTTTTCATCACCGGCACCGACACCGGAGTGGGCAAGACAGTCGCCTCGGCGCTTCTCTGCGCAGTGCTCGACGCGATCTACTGGAAGCCGATTCAGACGGGCTCCCGCGAAGGCACCGACCGGAATGCAGTGATGCGTTTGGCGCAACTGCCACGCAGCCGCACGATTCCCGAGAGATATCTTTTTGCGCCGCCGGTTTCGCCGCATCTGGCGGCACGGCGCGCCGGCATCCGCATCGAGCTGCGCGATATTCGGATGCCGCGCATTGGGGCGAACGAAAATCTGATCGTCGAGGGCGCGGGCGGCGCGCTCGTGCCCATCAACGGGACGCAGCTCATGACCGATCTGATGCGGCATCTAGGACTGCCGGTCCTGCTAGTCTCCCGGGCGTCGCTCGGCACGATCAACCACACGCTACTATCGCTCGCAGCTCTGCGCGCGGCGCGGGTGGAGGTGCGCGGGGTTATCATGGTCGGCAAGCCGAACCTGGAGAACCGCCGGGCGATCGAGCGCTTTGGAGCAATACCGGTTGTTGGCGAAGTGCCGATTTTGAAGAACCTGCATCGCCGGACGCTTCTCCGCGTCTTTCGCAGGAGTTTTGATCGCCAGGCATTCTCGAGATGAGTGACAGCCTGCACGTCTGGCACCCGTTTACGCAGCAGGCGCTCGACCCGCCGCCGATCCGCATCACGAGAGCCGAGGGCGTTTACCTCTATACGGATGACGGCCGGCGCCTGATCGACGGAATTTCCTCCTGGTGGGTGAATCTGCACGGCCACGGCCATCCAGCCATCGTTTCGGCCATCGCGCAACAGCCGGCGAAGATCGATCATGTCTTGCTCGCGGGCTGCACGCACGACGCAGTTGAAGAACTGTCCCGGCGCCTGCGGAAAGTGGTTCCAAGGGAACTCGAGCACATTTTCTTTTCCGATGATGGCTCGACCGCTGTCGAAGTCGCTCTCAAGATGGCGCTGCAGTATTGGAAGAATCTCGGGCGTCCGCAGAAGCGAGGGATTGTGGCGCTCGAGCACGCCTACCATGGCGACACGGTCGGGGCGATGTCCTTGGGCGCCGAGTCCCCTTTTACGGATGCGTTTCGCGACTTGCTCTTTCCGGTTCACCGCGTTCATTCCGCCTACTGCTACCGATGCCCCGTGGGGAAGACGCGCGCCACATGCGACATCGATTGCGTGGGCAAGTTGGAAAAACTGCTCGAGGAGAAACACGGCGAAATCGCGGCACTGATCGTGGAGCCGCTGCTGCAGGGTGCCGGCGGCATGATCGTGCATCCGGTCGAATTTCTCCAGCGCGTGCGGAGGCTGTGCAGCGAGCATGGCGTGCTGCTGATCGCCGATGAAGTGCTCACGGGCTTCGGGCGGTGCGGAAAGATGTTTGCGTGCGAACTGGCGGGGGTGGTTCCCGACATGATGTGCCTGTCCAAAGGGCTGACCGGCGGCGTCCTGCCGATGGGCGCGACCATCTGCACTGGAGAAATCCACGAAGCATTCGTGGGCACCGACCGCGCGCGCACTTTCTACCACGGACATTCCTATACGGGGAATCCGATCGCGGCGGCCGCCGGCACAGCGAGTCTCGGCATTTTCGAGCGCGAGCCGGTTCTGGAGTGCATCGAGGCCATCGCCGGGATTCATCGCGAACGGCTTGCTGCCATCCGCAAGCATCCGGCGGTGGGCGACGTGCGATCGATCGGGTCGGTCGCGGCAATCGAGCTGCGCGCAGACGACGCGGGCTATACGTCCCATCTCCGGCCGAAGCTCTACAAGTTCTTCATCGAGGCGGGCGTGCTGCTGCGCCCGCTGGGAAATATCATTTACATTTTGCCGCCCTATGTGATTTCCTCCGATGAGCTGAACTATGTCCACGATCGCATCGCGGAATCGCTGGAGCTGTGCAAGGATTGACCTCTTGGCGCGACACGCGCGCGGAGCCGTTGGAGGAACCAGCTGATGAAAAACGGAACGGATGCCGGCTCGCCGGCCAGGCCGTTGGTGGTCGGGATCGGCGGCACGACGAGAGTTGGATCCTCCACCGAGCGGGCGCTGCGCATCGCACTGCGGGCGGCTGAAGACGCGGGCGCGCAAGCCCACCTGTTTGACGGCCCGTTTCTCGCGCGGCTGCCGCTCTTTGCACCCGAAAAGCAGGAACGCACCGAAGAGCAGCGCCAGCTCGTGGAGACGGTCAGACAGGCCGATGGCTTGATCGTGGCCAGCCCGGGATACCACGGGAGCGTCTCCGGCTTGGTGAAGAACGCGCTGGACCTGCTCGAGGATTTGCGGGAGGACAAGCGGAGTTATCTGGATGACCGTGCGGTCGGCTGCATCGTCACGGCCGCCGGATGGCAGGCCGCTGTAACCACTCTTGAATCCCTGCGCGCGATCGTTCACGCGCTGCGCGGATGGCCGACGCCGTTCGGCGCCACACTCAATACCACGGAAAAAATCTTCGACTTTTCCGGAACGTGCACTGATCCGAAGGTGACGAAACAGCTCGTCACCGTGGGCCGACAGGTGGTGGAATTCGCGCTCCAGCACGGCCGCTGACGGGCCGTGCGGCCGTCGCTTGGCGATCATTGCAGCGATTCCCACCGGCTGCATTCCTTTCGGCGAGGCATCTGGATATTATGAGAGCCACCAAATGAGACCAAAGATTCCGCCAATTGTGCCCCGCTGGGTGCTGTGTCTGCTCGCGCTGGCGTGCGCGGGCGGCATCGCGGGGATCGCGCAGGCGCGGTTTCGGCAGCCGAATGAGGAGTACCAGGCGCGGCGGGCCAAGCTGCGTGCGGCTCTGGACGGACCGGTTGTGATCTTCGGCTACACGGGCCACGAGGACGCCTCTGCCGTTGCGGTATTTTTTCAGGAGCCGTACTTCTATTACCTCACGGGCCACGACGAGCCGGGCGCGGCGCTCGTGCTGATTCCCGATCCGCCCAAGGGCAGCTCCAACATAGACAACGTGGTCGAAGGACCACGCGAGATTCTTTTTCTTCCGCCGCGCAATCCGGCGGAGGAGATATGGGAAGGCCCGAAGATGGGGCCGGATGATCCGGGCGTCGCGGAGAAAACCGGATTTCAGGCCGTCGAGCCGATGGAAAGAATGCGCGGCGAACTTGAAAAGCTCTCGAAGATCTTTCCGAATTTCTACACGCTGCTGCCGCCGAAGCAGGAAGAGGGCTATCCGCACCTGACGAATTCAACCGCCTGGATTCGCGAAGTCGTGCCGCAAGCGATTCTGAAGGACATCACTCCGGAACTGGCAGCGATGCGGCAAGTGAAGTCCGCCGGCGAGCTGCCGCTGATCCAAAAGGCCATCGACCTATCGGTTGACGCGCAGCTCGACGCGATGAAGCACCTGCACCCGGGCCTCTTCGAATATCAGCTTGCCGCGCGCATCCAGGAAGCGCACGAGACGGGAGGCTGCGAGCGGGAGGCCTACGCGCCCATTGTCGGCGCGGGGATCAACTCGACCGTGCTGCACTACAGCATCTTGAACGATGAGATTCACGACGGCGACGTGGTGCTGATCGACGCGGGCGGCGAATATGGAGGCTACGCCGCCGATGTGACGCGCACTTTGCCGGCCAACGGAAAATTCACGCCGCGCCAGCGCGAAATTTACGACATCGTCCTCGGCGCGCAGAACGCAGCGCTGGCGGCGGTGAAGCCGGGCGCAGTGCTCTACGGCAAAGGCAGCCTGCAGGAAATTGCCACGGAGTACATCAATACGCACGGGCACGACAAAGAGGGGCGCACGCTCGGGCGCTATTATCCGCATGGAGTGAGCCATCATCTGGGGCTCGACGTGCACGATCCCGGCGACCGCACGCGCCCGCTCGAGCCCGGGATGGTGATCACGGTCGAGCCGGGAATTTACATTCCGGAAGAAAAGCTCGGCGTGCGCATCGAGGACGACGTGCTGGTTACGAAAGACGGTTACCGCCTGCTGACGGCGCGCCTGCCGCGCACTGCCGGCGAGATCGAACAGATCATGGCCGAGGGCCACGCTGCCGCGCAACCGTAATCGCGTCAACGGCGTCTATGACCTTGTGGGCCAACGACGCGGATTTCGCTGGCTCCATTTTCATGCCGGTTGGAGTATGATTTCGCGCGGGGGGATACGCGACCGCCGAGTGAACCGCACGAAGTTCGCTTCTTGACACTTCACGGACCGGAACCTTAGCATCGAGAGTTGGCCACGGGCCGGCGTAGCTCAGTGGTAGAGCGAGGGTCTCATAATCCCTAGGCCGTGGGTTCGATTCCCCCCGCCGGCACCAACCTTTTCGACGCAGTCGCGCCAAACAGTGGGAGCACCGATCTCCAGCATGGGAGGCCGAATGATCGAGATACGTTCGTTGTGGATTACTGCACTGATAGCACTGGTATGTGGGTTGGCAGGCGGCCGCTCACTGGCCGCGCAAAACGCATCGCAGAATGAGGCCGCGAAGACCACGGCCACGGACATCGCGGAAGGCAAGGCGCTGTACATGGGGAATTGCTCGTCTTGCCATGGACCGGACGGAAGCGGCGGAATGGGCCCGAACATTCGTGCCTCCGCCCAGACTCAGGGCGATCAGGGCCTCTTCCGTATAATCCGCTTTGGATTTGGCGGCATGCCGGGGATCAGCTCTCTCAACGACAAGAGAGCCGGACAGGTGATCGCATACTTGCACACGTTCGGCGGCTCGAATGCGAATGAGGTTGCCACAGGCGATGCGGCAAA
>DATLWP010000078.1:0-5759 GCA_035576265.1 Candidatus Polarisedimenticolia bacterium | reverse complement strand
GTCTCAACACTTATGTCAGAGGGTTGTTGCCTCCGGTGCCAGAGCCCGTCTCTTTGCTGCTATTCGGCGGCAGTCTATTGGTCGTAGCGGGCATGATCCGGCGCCCGACTCGGAGTGCCGACCATTCCAGTTACGAGCCGGACGACCCGCAGTTGTCAGCTTCTCGTACCGTCGTACAAATCGGACTAGGCTCAGAACGTAGCGGTGAACAATCCCCGCACGACGCCTGTCACTTTCGCTAAACGCCTGACCGGTCATCTTACAGGTCGCACAGCAACAATTAATCCGGGACTTGACGCCTCCAATATCGCCGTGTTCGCACGTCCTGAAGTTCGTCGGACGTAAGCGTTCAGTCACAAAAACGACTGGGAGCATAATGTCGCCCGGATTGGAGGAGCGGAAGTCGCTTGAGACCAACCAGAACTTGTTGGAACATCACAGGCGCTGTTGTTCGCTGCTGTGTATGAACCCCCTAGGGGGATTAGGGGCAATTGAGGGGACAATTTCAGGTTACCCTCCCAAAGCTATGTGGCGGCGATGCCTGCGCTTAAGTAACGTCGCTTCGTTCTTCGACGGCAGACGCGCGAAAACCGCTTCCGCGCACTTGCCTGAACCAGGTTCTCCACTTTGGCCCGCTACAGTTTTGGCTACACTCGCCTCCTGACCACTTGTAAAGAAGTCGCGCAAGTCACTGATAAGAAGTGGTGAGCCGCCCAGGACTCGAACCTGGAACCCGCTGATTAAGAGTCAGCTGCTCTACCATTGAGCTAGCGGCCCACGAAAAGAACCTAATTTTAGCACGTGAGGATGCTGTTCCCAACGCGGGCGCAGATGCCCTCGGCAGAATTCACCGGCGTAGTGCCGCGGCGATTTCCTTCGCCACCTGGCGCGCGCGCACCACGTCTCCTGGACCGAACGAGATGGCCGCCACCCGAGCGTGTCCACCGCCGCCGTGCTTTTCGCAGAGCGATGCGAGATTCACCTCGGCATTCGCCTCTTTCCACGGATTCGTGCCCACCGAAACCTTCGCGCGCGTGGGCGAAGCGCTTACACCCACGGAATAGAGAGCATCCGGATACAAGTAGTACGGGACGAACTTGTTGTAGCCCTCAAGATCGAGGTCGCTCACGTCGAAATAGATCACGCCGCCGCGGTTGTCCGCGCGCTCCCGCACGATATCGATCGACCGGTGGTGGCGTTCGAGCAGGCTGCCGAGATGCTTTTTCACGAGCGGCAGCTCGATGATCTCGCCGAGGGGGCGCACCATCAATTCCGGAATCAATCGCGGAACCAGATTCGGCTCAGGCGCCGCCTCGATCACGAGCGTTAGCTGCGTGGCTGGCTCCGCGAGGCCCACGGCGACTTCCGGTGACGCGAATTGTGCCCCGTCGATGATGTCGCCCCAGTGGATCAGTTCCGCGAGGGGCTGGGCGTTGAACCCGAATTTCTCCGAGGCGATCGTGGCCACGAATTTAGTGCACGATTTGTAGGAGGGATCGTAAAACTTCTTACCCGAACGGTCGCGCCGGAAGTGCTCGGCATCCTCCGGCTTCAGAAACGCACTCTGATGATGGTCGAACCACCAGGTGAGGTGCGGCGAACTCGAATATTTGAAGTCCACGATGACGTTTTCGTCGCCGTCGAAGATGCCATCCTCAAACGGCTGGGAGGCCTTGTGGGTCATCCCCGTGTAAAGAAATTCCGCCTGTGGGTTGATTCGCTCGCGGTAGAAACGCGAAAAAACGGCGGCGGAACAGGCCCCGTCGAAGCATTTGTCGTGGAAACAGACGCGGACTCTCACATCCTTCTCCCGTTCCGTGCGTGCCTGCAGTACACAATTCCCTGCTGAATAAAGTTAATTAAGATGGCTGCTCCTCTTCGGGTTGTCAAGAGGCAACGCCGCGTGGCCCGGATGCCGAACTGGTTACGAAGCCGGCGTGCCGGCGCGTCGTTCGCGAAAACGTTCTGATTGCTGCGCGGGACAGGCTACTCTGCCGCTGGGAACTCCAAAACGGAATTCCCTGCTGGGGCGGATATCACACCGCCCCGGCATTCATTCCTCGCAAGGTGAAATCGCGCCTAGGAGATGTGGCGTTCGAGGACTTTGACGATCTGCTCTTTCGGCACGGCCCCGACGATCTGGTCGGCCACCTGCCCGCCCTTGAAAACCAGCAAGGTGGGGATACCGCGGATGTTGAACTTACCCGGAACATTCATATTGTCATCGATGTTCAGCTTTACCACCTTGACTTTGCCCGCATGCTCGCGCGCCACTTCTTCGACCGTGGGCGTCAGCATGTGGCAGGGTCGGCACCAGTCGGCCCAGAAATCCACCATTACGGGCTGGGTCTTACTGGCGTCGATCACTTCGGCTTGAAAGCTCGCATCGGTGACCGCTTGAATCGTATCTGACATGTTTTCCCCTTGTGGCGCGCTTCCGGCCACGAGCCGGCCGTGCGCCTTGCTATTTAGATGATCTCGCAGGCCGCGGGATTCGCGACCGCCTAGCCGCCTCGTACAACGTGACGTAGGCTGCTGCCGAAGCCTTCCAGGAAAAATCCTTGGCCATGCCGTTCACCTGCACGGCATGCCACGCCTTTGGATCGCGGTAGGTCTTCAGCGCGGCGCGAATGCAGCCGAGCAGCGCCTTGCCGTCGTATTCGTCGAACTTAAACCCCGTGCCGCGCTGCGTCTTCGGAGCGAAGCTCTGAATCGTGTCGTCGAGTCCGCCCGTCGCGCGCACGATCGGAACTGTGCCATAGCGAAGGCTGTAAATTTGATTCAGCCCGCACGGCTCGAAGCGCGACGGCATCAGAAACATGTCGGCCCCCGCCTCGATCTTATGCGCAAGAGCATTATCGTAACCGATTTTCACGCCCACGCGCGCCGGATATTTCTCCGCCAGATTCTGGAAGAGCTTTTCGTACTGGGGCTGCCCCGTACCGAGCGCGACCAGCACGACATTTTCCTTCATCAGGTCGCCCGCGATTTCCGCGATCAAGTCGAAGCCCTTCTGGTCTGCGAACCGCGACACGATTCCGATGAGCGGCCGTCCCATATTCTCTTCCGGCAGTCGCAACAACGCCAGAAGCTCTTTCTTGCAGGCCTTCTTTCCGTCGAGATTGTGCACGGAATAGTTTTGCGCGATAAACGTGTCTGCTTCGGGACTCCAAGTCGCGTAGTCCACTCCGTTCAAGATGCCGATCAGCCGATCCGCGCGGTTGCGGATCACGCCGTCGAGTCCCGCGCCGTATTCCGGCGTTTGAATCTCCTTGGCGTAACGGCGGCTCACGGTGGTCAAGTAATCGGCGAAGATCAACCCGCCCTTCAGGAAATTGACCTTGCCGTAAAACTCGAGGCCGTTAATGGTGAACAAACTTTCGGGCAGTCCGATCCTCCGCAGCACCGCCTCCGGAAACGATCCATGAAAGGCCAGATTGTGAATCGTCAAGACGACCGGCAGCGATCGCACCACGGGATCGCTCGCATGCTGCGTTCGCAGCAGGACGGGCACCAGCGCCGACTGCCAGTCGTGGCAATGAATCACATCCGGCAGCCAAACACGCTTGGCGAATTCGATCGCCACGCGGCAAAACTCGGCAAAACGCTCCGCGTTGTCCGGATAATCCCCCGTTTTGTCGCCATAGAGTTGGTCGCGATCGAAAAACTCCGGGTCATCCACGAAGAAATAGCGCACGCCCCCGACGGATGGCCCTTGGACGATCGCCGGAAACCGCAACGTATCGCCCAGCGCCACGGTCACACTGGAAACGAGCGTCGAGGTGATCTTGTTGCCGCGATAACGCGGCAAAAGGACAGCCACCTCTTGGCCCGCCTCTCGCAGCTCTCGTGGCAGCGATTCAACTACGTCCGCGAGGCCGCCTGTCTTTGAGTATGGCAGCCCTTCCGACGATACGAACAGGATTTTCATCTGCACGCGGCCGAAGAAAAAACGGTAGCGGAGGCCCGCGTGTCCGTCAAGCCAATCTCCGGGCCTCACGCTGCGTTTGTTACGGGTCTCCAGCGTTGCTACACTCGGCATCACCATGGCGCGACAACGGATGGGACAACACTTCCTCGCCGATCCGGCATGGCGGAGGCGCATCCTCGAAACACTGCCCAGGGCGCCGGTCGACGTCTGGGTCGAAATCGGCGCCGGGCATGGCGAGATGACGCAGCTTCTGGCTGGCCTTGGACACCGCGTAATCGCCGTCGAAGCCGACGCGCATCTAGCGGAAGGCCTGCGCGCCCATCTCGCGGAGGCGCCGGATGAGTGGCGCCGCGTTGAAATTGTTCCCGGGGACGTGCTCAAGCTCGATCTTGGAAAACTGGCGGGCGAGAGATTTCGGGTCTATGGCAATTTACCCTACTACATCACTTCGCCGATCCTCCATCACCTGTTCGACTACGCCGATCGGATCGCTTCGATTCACGTGGTCATGCAATTCGAAGTTGCCGCGCGGATCGTCGCGCGTCCCGGACGTCGGACGTACGGATATCTTTCCTGCGTATGCCAGTTCTATGCGCGTCCTGAGATTGTGCTGCGGATTCCGCCGGGTGCCTTTCGTCCGCCGCCGCGGGTCACGTCCGCGCTCGTGCGCATGACGCTACCCGGCGAGCGCACAACGCTAGGCGTGACGGATGAAAAGCGCTTCCTCGAATTCATCGGAGTTTGCTTCGGTCATAAACGGAAAACCCTGCGGAACAATCTGCGCTCCCTCGCGCCCGCAAACAAAATTGCTGACGCGCTCGCTGCATGCGGCGTTCGTTCCGATGCGCGCGCCGAGCAACTCTCGCTCTCTCAGTTCGCTTTGCTTTTTGCGGCCCTTGGATGAGTTTCAGGCAGTCTTCGTGCTTCCAACCCGGGCCTATCTGTCCTCGATCACGGCCCGGAGGCGGTCGGGAAGATCCGTCATAATGCCGTCGACGCCGGCGTCCATGGCCGCCCGCATTTTCTCCGCGTCGTTGACGGTCCACGTGACAACATGCAGGTCCGAGCGGTGCGCCTGCTCGACCAACTCGCGCGTGGCGAGCTCGAAGCGCGGGCAAAGTTGTCGTGCGCCTACGTCGATCGCCGCTCGGATCATGTCCGGCTGCGCTTTGTCCGTAAGCAGGCCCGTCATGACCGCGGCGTCGAGTCGCCGCAGGGTCAGGAGTGTCTCTGGATCGAAGGAAAGCACAATCGAGCGCGCCGCAGTATCCGCCGGCTGCAGGGCCGCCACCAAGCCGTGGTGCATTCCCCACGCCGCTTCGTATTTGATCTCGAAGTAGAAGACCACGTCGTGCTTGCGCGCAAAAGCCAGGATTTCCTCGAGCGTTGGTATCCGCTGGTCCGAGAATTGCCGGTCATACCATAATCCGGCATCCAACTCGCGGAGTTCGGCCAGCGTAAAATCGCGGACTTCGCCACGTCCATTGGTCGTGCGCTCGAGCGTGCGGTCGTGTATGGCAACGAACCGCGCGTCCCGCGTAAGGTGTAGGTCAGTCTCGATGAAGCCCGCGCCCAGCTGGACGGCGCGCTCAAAGGCGGCGAGCGTATTCTCCGGCGCATGCCCAGAGGCGCCGCGGTGAGCGATGATCCAAGGCGTTCGCATCCGTCCGCCTATCGTAGCAGATTCCTCGCAGTCGCCCATTTCCGTCCGCCTTCCAAGTAGTGAAAGCCGCAACGCGTACTGCGAGTCATAGGACTACTCTAACCTCTCGTCTCATGAACGACATGCAATTCATTTCTCAGTTGAGGCAAGCAGTTCCGCACCACC
>DATLWP010000077.1:0-4465 GCA_035576265.1 Candidatus Polarisedimenticolia bacterium | reverse complement strand
GCATGGCCCGTAAGAACCATCTCCTTCGCGGCGCACCAGGGCGCTGGCACCACTGTTCCCGCCACGTTCTGGCAGTCTGGGGTGGAGTACGTGGTTGCGCTGGGATAGTGAATTGATGGATTAAGAGACAAACCGACCGGGAGCTGGTTGAGAACGTACCCCGCCGTAGTGGCATTGGTAAGTCGAACGAAGGGCTGCGGCGCGCCGGGAATGACAACCTCCCGCTGGGGCCACGTCACGAAGAGGAACGTCATGTTGTAGTGGTCGTCGAAGATTCCGTAACCGGCGCGAATGACGGTGGTCTTCGTCGGCGAATAGGCCAGGCCGATCCTGGGCTGCCAGCCGCGAAAGTCGTGGTTGATGATATCTGTCAATCCGGCCTCGAAATCCCAGCGCAAACCGTAGTTCAGAGTCAGCTTGGGGGTGATGCGCCACTGGTCCTGCGCGAAAAACCCAACGTAGCTGTGGTTAATCGGCGCGTAATAATCCGGCGCATTGACGTACGCATTCGGCCATTGATTGAAACCGCCGCTAGGAGTCGGCGGGACCACAGGAGGCAGGCTCCCCGGCGTGATCGCACCCGTTCCCACTGGCGCGCCCCAGAATACGATCGGTACACCGTTGAAAAAGGGCGGTGTCGGGCACGGCCCATTCTGTGGGACTTCAGCGATGTTGGCAGTGGGATCCACATAATTGGCAAACTGCACCATGCAGTTGAAGCCGGGCAGGATAATGCGCATGGGCGTAAATCCAGGCCAAATCACGAAGTCCCAAATGTGATTGAAGTCTCCGCCGAATTTCCAATAGTGGTTCCCTTTGACCCACGAGATGCTGTCTGAAACCTGCACGCGGCTTTCGTTGGTGGCATCGAAAGTCCCGAAATTGTGCCCGAAGAGCAACGTGTTGGGAATATCCAGATTGGGTTGACCCGTCACCGCCGGGAAGTTGTAGTGTCGCCGCGCCCACTGCACGAGCGCCGTGTTCACCAAACTCGGCCTTAACACCGAATTCAGCGTCCCCGCCAGTGATTGATCGCGCACGAAGGTGTCGTGCCCGCTGCTCGGAGCGCCGATTCCGCCTCCATCCAGTGTGTCGCCCACCAGAACGTTCAAGTCCCGCTCGTCCTGAATGAAATAGCGAACCCCAAGGTGGTTGTCGGCGTTGATCTGATGATCGAGTCGCACGAACCCGTTGTCGTGATCCAGCGTTTTCAGGGTGGTCAGATCTTCAGGCGGCAGTCCCACGGCCGCCTTGGACGCATTGATCAGCGCCAGATTATTGATCAGGGTGGTGGGATAGGTGGGCGACTCGCCAAGCCGCTGGCCCTCGTAGTTGACGAAGAAAAAAGTCTTGTCCTTCTTGATCGGGCCGCCGAGCGTCGCTCCGAATTGGGTTCGGCGGAATTGATTGAATTGCGGTAGCGTCAGGAGCGTCCGCGCGTTGGCCCATGCGTTGTTGTGGTATGCATAGACCGAGCCGTGGAGATCGTTCGTCCCGGTTTTGGTCACCACGTTGACGATTCCGCCAAGCGCCCGTCCATACTCCGCTCCATAGCTGTTGTTCACCACGCGGAATTCGCTCACCGCTTCCTGCGACGGTGTCGCGCGCTGCGAACCCGTGGCCATGTTGATGAAGTCGGCTCCGTCGACCGTCAGCGCGTTGCTCAAGTCGCGCATTCCGCCGAAGGAAATCCGAACGGTCTCCGTCTCCGTGAACGTCGATTGCAGACTCGTGCGGCCGGTCGCCACCCCCGGAGTCAGCAGCGCAAAGTCAACGAAATTGCGGCCATTCGTGGGCAGCTCTTGGATTTGCTGCGATTGGATCGCCTGGCTCACTTCCGTGCGCGTGGGCTCGACCGGCGGCGCCTGCGAGGTGACCTGGATCGTTGCTTGTACGGTGGCGACTTTCAGCGTGATATCGATCGTTGCCGTCTGACCTACCGTCAATACGAGCCCGGTCTGCGTGTATTTCGCCAGCCCGGGAGCCTCGGCCGTCAATTCGTATTGGCCTGGGGGCAGGTTGGGCACGAGATACAACCCTGCTTCGTTCGTGGTGGCTGTATACTGGCGGTTGGTAGCCAACTGCCGAAGCTCAATCGTGGCTTTGACCACGGCTCGGCCGCTCTCGTCCATCACACTTCCGTTCAGTTGCGCAAACGTAAGGGTGGCCTGGGCCACCGCGCGCGGGGCAACGCACATAACCATCAGCAGCACAGCCAGAGAAAGCGCCGTTTTCGAACGTAGCGTCATGTCCCCCTCCCCTTTGTCGGATCAAGTGCCCATTAAAAGTGCAGCCTAGAATGCCTTCGGTCCTGGAGTCTTAGCCAGCGTACAGGCGGGCAATGGAATGCGGCTCTGGCGAACCCAGCAGTTCGGTCGAAGTATATTGCAAAGCGCAGGCCGCCTAACACCATGATGAGTCCCAAACCTCACCCCAAAACCGACTCCGACCCATCCTGGCGCCGGAGCATGGTTTGGAACCCAAAAACTGTCCAATACATGTTTGGTCAGATAGTCATACTTGGCGGGTATGACACGTAAACTGCGCGGCTTCTTGGTCTTGGACGCACAAGCACAGAGCTCCGATGTGCCAACTCAAAGACAGCGCAATATCTTGCCAGCGGCGGCCCCACCACCACGCGGCCTCCTAACCAGGCTAAAATGGAATTGGCAGCCCTCAGAGGGGATCCGCCTTTTCTGCAATGACCCAAAGATGGCGAAGGAGGTAAATTTCGGCATGCTATACTCCGCCAGCGTTCTACGAAAAAATTCCTCAACCTATTCCGGGGAGCTGCGAAACTCTTGATCACGCTGCCGGAAGTGTTTAACGTCGCTTGCCATTTCGTCGATCGTAACGTCTTCGAAGGGCGAGGAACGAAGATCGCGATCGAGTGCGGAGACGAGCGGGTCAGCTATCGGCAACTGTTGGAGCGGACGAATCGCGTCGGCAATGCTCTTCGCCGTCTCGGCGTGCGACCTGAAGAGCGCGTCCTCCTCCTTCTTCCTGACATTCCCGAATTCCTCTACAGCTTCTTCGGCGCCATCAAGATTGGCGCCGTGGCCGTACCCACGAACCCTCTGCTGAAACCTCACGAGTACGAATTCTCGTTCAACGACACACGCGCGCGTGTGGCTGTCGTGCACGAGTCCTTGCTGCCGCAAGTGGAATCGATACCGCGGGAGCGCCTCACGTATTTGCAGGAGATCATCGTTGTGGGGGAGCCGAGCCGGCGTTTTCTTGGCTTACGAGACGCGATGGGAAAATCGTCGCCCGACTTGGATGCGGAACGCACTACCAGGGATGATGCTGCGTTCTGGCTCTACTCTTCCGGCAGCACCGGAAGTCCGAAAGCTTGCATCCATCTTCATCACGATATGGTCGTTTGCTCCGAGCTATATGCGAAGGGCATTCTTGGAATGAACGACCACGATCGATGCTACAGCGTCGCGCGCTTGTTTTTTGCCTACGGGCTGGGAAACGCTGGCTATTTCCCGCTGTACTGCGGCGCCACGACGATTCTCTCTCCCGCCCGTCCCACTCCTGCCGGTATCTTCGCCGATATCGAACGTTACCGCCCGACCCTGTTTTTCTCCGTGCCCACGAACTATGCCGCGCTGCTGGCCTACCCGCGCGGGGACGGAAAAGAGTTTGACCTTTCCAGCGTGCGCCACGCGGTCTCGGCGGGCGAATCCCTCCCCGCTCCTCTGTTCGAACGTTTCAAAGATCGCTTCGGCGTCGAGATTCTCGACGGCCTGGGCTCAACGGAATCGTTGCAGATGGTAATTTCCAACCGCCCCGGCGAAGTGAGGCCCGGCTCGAGCGGCAAGATCATTCCCGGCTACGAGGCGCGGATCGTCGACGACCAGGAATCTGACGTAGAACCCGGGGAGATCGGCAATCTGCTCGTCAAGGGAGATTCCATATGCGCCGGTTATTGGAACAAACACGAGAGAACCAAGGACGTATTCCAGGGTCACTGGTTCCGCACTGGCGACAAGTATTATCAGGACCAAGAAGGCTTCTTCTGGTATGCCGGACGAGCCAACGATACGTTTAAGGTCAATGGCCGCTGGCTCAGCCCGGCGGAGGTCGAGAGCGCGTTGATCGCGCATCCGGCCGTTCGGGAGGCGGCGGTCGTTGCCCGTGATGATGAAAGCGGGCTGACCAAACCGGCGGCGTACGTGGTCTTGAATCCGAATTTCACTCCCAACGATCGGCTGGCCCGCGAGCTTGAAGACTGGGTCGCGCAGAAAATTGGCGGCTACAAACGCCCGAGGTGGATCGAGTTTTCGCTCGAACTCCCCAAGACCGCCACCGGAAAACTGCAGCGCTTCAAGCTGCGCGAGCTTCAATCGCAGCAAAGCCAAAGTCCGTCTTCCTCGGCAGATCGCTCTATATCCGAGACAAAAGCGTAGCGCCTGTACACTTCCGCGCGCGCGAGAGCGGAAGGCGCGTGCCGGCTCGC
>DATLWP010000076.1:0-13701 GCA_035576265.1 Candidatus Polarisedimenticolia bacterium | reverse complement strand
ATCCGCCACGCAACCCACTGCCGTCCCAGCTTGTCTTGCCTATGCATCCTCCCTGCCTCTTGCAGCGCTGGTCGGCACGCCACGACGCGAGGGCCTGGTCGCGCATCGCTGGAACGGTACTAACACACGTGCATCTCCGTTTCAAGCCAACGTGTTCGAGCGCGAAATCTGAGAATGCGCGCCGGTCTCACATCCGCTCGTTGAATTGAAGATTAACGCTGAATCCGGCGAACTGACGGACGCTCTCGTCCATAAATTCTCGGAACTCAGAGCTGCCGTGTCGTACGCAAAGCCCTGGACCGGGGTTGGCGTTCGGCCGAGTCGTTCAGAGAGGACTGATACGTATGGAACCGCCGCTGGTGCGCAGCGTCAGCGTTTCTCCCCCTGAACCCAGAGCACCGCGCAGATCGTGTCGCGAGATAGTGCCCACGACACGAATCGGAAGATCAGTCCGGACGCTTCCTCCAGATGTAGACGCGTCGATCTCCAGATTGGCGGCTGGGTCGATCGCCACAGAAATCGACCCACCGGAGGTTTCAAGCATGCCCCCGTGCGAGTTCTTCTCGCTCAAAACTGCGGTAATGCTTCCACCGGAGGTATGCGCGTCCACGCGGCCCGTCACCCGCTGGATATGAATCGAACCTCCGCTTGTGCGCGCGATGAGAGAGCCGTCGACCGAGTCGGCTTCGATGCCTCCGCCGGAGGTCCGCAGTTCGCTGTCTCCCTTGGTCTCCTGGACGCGAATGCCACCTCCGGAGGTACGCGCGTCCAATCTTCCCGTCAAACCTGAAACGGTGATCGGCCCGCCCGAGGTTTCCAGGTCAGCCTCGCTCCCCATGGAATCGATGTCTATGCCGCCGCCGGCTGTCCTAATGTTGAGGATGGTCTCCTTGGGCACTCGGACCTCGAAGTGCAAATTGAAGTTATCGAATGAGAAAAGGTGGAAGTGGTCGCGCTGTCGTGCTCGGACGCGGGCGACTCCAGGTTTCTCTTCGAAATTAAAGTCGAACCGATCTTGGAGATCGTCCCGGTCGCTGGTGATCACGACCTTCGCTCCCGGTTGATTACTCCCCGTAACCGAAACACCGCCGCTGTCGGAATCAAGGACAAAGCGTCCGCCTGGATTCAGCGAAAGTGTCTTCTCGATTTTCGAGCCGGCAAGGGTCGGGGCCGCAAGCGCCAACAGGCCGACCGCGATCCAGCTTGCCTTGGCGATTCGCAGGTTCATGATGCCGTCCTCCTTCAGTCAGTTTGGACACAGATATAGCTACGCTGGGTCGCGCGGATTTGTTCCGCCTCGATTCGTTCTTCCGTTTCGCCGCCTCGATATAGGTCGAGAAGGTGCATCAGGTTCCTTCTGCCAATCGCCTTGCTTGGCCGAACAAAGGCCTCGAGTGTACGAGGGAGAGGGTGGTACTTGCCGCGTGCGCTGTCTCTTACCCCGCGTCTCCGTCGACTGGGTACGATACGCGCACCGCAGCAGTACCCCACCCCTGCGGGACCTACAGCGAGAATTCTCCGGTAACCCCGCGAATCGGGACTTAGCTCTCCCGCGGATTTGCCGTTTGCGATAATGTCCGAATGAGCGAGGCATTGAAGCGCCCTCTCCGCCAATCCTCAGTGAACTCTGGCGCGAAGGGATTGAAGTTTCGTGATCCGGAAGGCTGGTAAGAGCTTTGTCATAGAGAGCCCGCCGGGCGATAATCAACTGACGATATGGACACACTGAACATGCCGCCGGCGCGAAAAAGTTCGTTCGCGCCGGACATGAGCTGGACACAGCAAGTTCCGCCGAGCAAGAGATTGAACTGCATTGCAGCGGCCGAGGAAGTGTTTACCCAGGCGGAACAGAAACTGGCGCAAGTCGAGAAGACCGGCCTCGACCGGGCGGAGCTCCGCGTGGCGGCGTTCATGCCGCGGCTGCCGAACGTGGAAGTCGACCGTGGCTCCCGGCGGTACGCCAGCTATATGGGCAAGCAGTTCCGCCAGCACGGCCTGGATTTTCGGGTCGAGGAAGCGTACAGCGCCGACGCCCTGGAACTGCTTCTGATGGGCGCGCAAGTCCACGACAAGATCTACGGAACATTTATCTTCTTTCCGGCGCCGTTCGGCAGGACCGAGGATTATTTTCTGCGGCGGGTGCGCCCGGAGAAAGATATCGAAGGGCTCACAGTCGAGAACACCGGCCGCATGGCGCTGAACATCAAGACGGTCGACGAAGAAGAGAAGTACGAAGGCGTGGTGCCCTGCACGGCAAAAGCGATCCTCACGCTGCTGCACCAGCACGAGGAAATCAAGAACATGTTTCCGCGCGATGGCCGGCAGAGTGGTCCGACGGTGGCGATCTGCAATAGCTCGCCGCGCATCGGCATTCCGCTGCAGAGCATGCTGATGCGGATCGGAGCCACCGCGCTCATGATCCATCCGCAGACCCGGCCGGAAGACCGGGAAGCGTATCTCAAGACGGCTGACATCGTCGTGACCGCATTCCCGGCGCAGTCCGAGGCGGACTTGGTGCGCAACGTGAAAGACGGCGCCGTGATCATCGATTGTTCCACCGAAGGAAACTTGCATGCGGACGTGCTACACAAAGCCGCCTATCTATCGACCCACGACAATCATCTGGGGCAGATTACGACCGCGCTCGCGCTCTACAACACCGCCTTGTGCGCGCTCTGGCAGCGCGGGATGAAGGAATAAAGCGCGCTGGGCCGGCGGCGAAGGCGTTTCTCCGCTCCGAAGCCACTTGTCCCCTTACCCTGCGAATCAGGAGCTAGTCGCACATCGAACGAGGACGCCCAGCGCTGTCACGTTGTTCGCATGTCGGGCCCGTTCCGGCCTGCATTCCCCGGAACAATCCTGATCGGCTTTCGCAGGGGCGTCTGGAGCTGGAGATAGTGCGATCTTCGCGCGAGTAGTGTTCTGGCGAGGGACACTCGCCCTTCGGCAGGGACAGGAAGCGAGACGACAGACTTAGGCCGGCGCGAACTCGACCCTCGCGATCGCCCACGCGCCGGAGGCCTTCACGTACTCGACGTTGAGCACGCAGCGCTCCGTCCGGCGGACGAAGCCGCCGCCTTGCGCGTGCGCCATCTGCGCCAAGGTGCAGTCCTGCGCGATCGCAGTTTCGATTCCCACGAGGCATTGGAATCGCCCGGTTGCGCTCTTGCCGTCCGCCGCGACCTCGATTGCATCCGGCTGCCCGGCGTGATCCGGTGCGATGCTGCGCACGCCCTGGTCAAACGCGGCGCCTTGCAGAGTGGCGAAGAGCGCAGCTGTGTCGCCTGCTCCGGTGTTGGTCCCTCTATTTATCTGGCGCAGCCAGGCTTGATGCAGCTCGCGGATCGCGGCACCGTCCTCCAGCCTCGCCAGGCGCGCCTTCAGCCCGTCGTCCGCCATGACTGCAGCGGGCACCGCGCTGGCCAGAGGCACAGCCAGCAGCGCGCCGCCCTTTAGGAAGGACCGGCGCGTCGAATCGGTTTTCGTGGTCATGCCACCCCTCCTGACGCCTTTACCTGATAGAAGCGCTTTACGTCGAACTGGCCCGCAAGCCGTTCGTGCGCGCCGACAGCACTCATGTTCAGGCCGTTTGTACCGCAGTTATAGCCGACCCCGACGTCGCGCATCGTATGGAAGTTGACCAGGATGGTGCCGAGCGTGCCGTTACACGCCTCCTCCAGCCAGTACATGAAATACAGGCCGTTCCGGATTTTCACGTAGCGTGCCGGACCGCTCCACTCGAGCCCGCCCGCATCGGATCCGGTGAAGATGATCCATGATAACGAATACGGCGTGGTGTAGAGGTGCATGGAGGTCAGGCCCGGCGCGTAGTTCTGGCTTACCGCACGCCCAACGATCTCATCCGTCAGCACGTGGCGGCGATACTTCGGCGGAATCAGTCCTTCCATCTCGATCACGCCGAAGTGGATTTTCACCCCCGCTTCATTCGCGAAATAGGGAGTGTTCAGATAGCCGTTGAAACAGGTCACCAGACCTTCGTCGAAATCCACCACGATCGAGTGCCCGTCGTGGTTTGGCTCGCCTTCCAGAAGATGGCCAAACAAAATCACGCCGGGCATCGACTCCCAGGCCTGATAACGCGCCTTGGTCCAGTTCCCGCTACCTTCCTTGCGCCAGTGCAGCGTTTCGGCGTCGTCGAAGCGGTATTCCATCGCGGGTGCGTGGTCGTAGCGAAGGGTGAAGGTCTTGCCGGCCAGCCAGCCGGTGGGAGGTCCAAGGTTGCCGGCCATGGATGCGCCGGGCCCGCTGGCGCGCGGCGCAAACGCTGTCGTATGTTTCGCGCAGACGGCATCGACTTCCGCCTTCGTCATCTTCGCCATCGTTTCGAACGGCCGATAAACGCGCCGCGCGCCTTTCGCCGGAGTCTGGCCGGCGGCGGCCGCTGGAACCGGCGCGCCGCTCTCGTCGCCGAACTTTTCGAAGTGGGCGTGCTGCCCCAGCCACTCGCCCTTGCCGCGGAAGACGTAATATTCCAGCGCATCGTTGGCGTCGAAACCGAGCCGCACGCCGACCTGTTCAATGCGATTCAGGTCCATCACGTACGCCGTGAACGTGCCGGAGAACTCGCATTCGGTGCGCGTGTAGATGTAGAGGTCGTCGTTGATCTTGATGTAGTCCGAGGGTCCGCAGAAGCCAAGCTCGCCGCCCAGGCGCGACAGTTCGACAAAGTTCGAGTAGGCCGCCGAGGGATAGAACTCCAGCGTCTCCGCGCCATTGTCCTGTTTCCAATAGAAGCCCTTGCCTTCGACGCGGTTCGTCGTCACGTGGCGAGCTTTCGGCGGCGCCTGGCCCGGCTGCTCGACATAGCCGTAATAAATCTCGCGCTGGACTTCGCGATTGTCCTTATAACCGCTGAACCACAGTTCGAATACCGTCGCCAGGTTCGTGTCTCGGTCTATCACCGCGGCGTAGCCGCGCTGCGTGCCCGGGATCACGTGCGAGAAGAAGGCGACGCTGCCCAGGGTCAGCGCGCCATATCCTGCCTCCGCCGCGCCGCCACCGTTCTCTGCCAGGGACAGGCGATTGGTCCCGCGGAACGTATAGCTCAGCGCCGGGCCCTTATCGGTGACGATGCGGATCGATTTGCCAGCGAACACGCCGGACAGGGGCGAGGCGCTCGTCGGCCCGCTCACCGCGACCGGGCTCAGCTTTTCCGCAATCTGTCGTTCCGATAGCTTCGTGTAAGCGATGCGATGCATCTGCTCTTTCGGATACGGCGTTCCGGGCATGCATCCCTCCTCATCACGACCGTCTTCTCGCGGATCGTGCGAATGCAAGGCGTCATCGCCTCACATCATCATGATCATGGGGCGTGATGCTATCTCTGAAGGTGATAGTTTTCAACCGTTGAATCGAAGCGTATCGCATCCCGCGGAAACCCGGCTGCCGGTCTCATCGGATTAACCGGGCTACCTCGTTTTCTTCGTTCTTACCGCCAGATTTATCCGGAACTTGAACCGGCAAGAGATCGCTGTTGAGCAAGTTCTCCCGAAGCAAAAGAAGCTCAGTTCTTAACCTGCGATCGGCGATCACTGACCCGGCATCCTGCGTCGTTCCTGGCAGATGCTCCAACCGGACCGATAGGTCCGGGCACGAGCCTGTCCAGAAATCCGACTTATCGAGAGTCAGGTCAGACGTGGTAACTCCGTGAAAACTTGCACGGTTCGAAAGCCGTTATCTCTGCTGCGAGGGAACAAACTCGCGCATCACCGCTTTGCGGAGCAGGTCCGGCGGCAATAGGCCCTGCGCCAGGATGAAGTCGTGGAATTTCTTTTCGTCGAACTTTGGACCGAGCGCCCTCTTAACGTCCTTTCGGAGCGCGATCAGCTTGGTATAGCCGTAAAAGTAGCTGGTCGCCTGGCCTGGAGCGCGATAGGTGTAGCGCTCCACCTCTTCTTCAGCGAACGCATGCGATTGCACGACGTCGTTCTCCAGCACTCGATACGCGTCCTCGGGAGTTACCTTGCCGGACTGCAGCTCCGGGTCGAGAAATGCCCTCGCTGCCCGCAACAACCTGTAATCCAGGGACACCAGCTGTCCGTCTAACGGCATGTATGGCTCGATGAGAGATTCCGCGTAAAGACCCCACCCTTCCACATTCGTGCTGTTAAATGCGTATAGAACTCTGGCGAGTGAAACCCCGTGCTCCAGCATGGAGTCGAACTGCAGCTCGTGTCCGGGGCGTGCCTCATGCGCGGTCAGAGTCCACGCCGCTGCGTCGAAGGTAAAGTCGTCATATCTCTGAGCGCTACTCTGTCCGGGCGCAGGCGGAATATTTAGCGGCAGAACGAACTCTCCTTTCTGCCCGGTGTTGTGCAGGAAAGGCGGAGGCACCATATGCGGAGCCGGTTCCTGTGCCGTCTCCGCCGCCGTGGCAATGCGAATGCCTGCAGGGCGGTCCGGCAATGTCACGATGTGATGCTCCACAATTATTTTCTCGATCTGCCGAAGCCTGTTTTGGTAGAAGGGCAGAATGGCGTCGCCTACCAACTGCTGTTTCTTCAACTCTCGGATCACGTCGCGATAATCGTTCGACGGGAGATGCCGCTGCCGCGCGATCTGTGCCGCGATCGGCTTCATCTCTGCCTGAAGATCGCTGAACGCCTGGTGCGCCATGGCCGCAACCTGATCGGGAGGAATGTCGATTCCATAATCTTCCAGCCGCAGCGCATATTCCTCGGGAGGCAGTCTAAAATTAGCGCGGGCTTTGGGAAGGACATTTGCCTTCGTCCACCGGTCATAATCGAGAAGCTGATTCTTCAGCTTCTCGTAGGGCTCCTGCCATCCCTTCAACTGGTATTTGCTCAACAGTGTGGCGATCCCGTCCAAATAGCTCGAGTTGCGCCCCAGTTCGGTCTCAATCTCCACTCGCGTCGGATAGGTCATTCCGGGCTTGGCCATCTGCTGCATTACCCGCTGCTTCAAAATGTCTGCAATCGGCTTGTACCCTGGTTCCAAACCGGCATACTTCCGCAGTCTAGACACAGCTGCGAGACGGCGCTGGCTGGGCGTTTGCTCATCCAGTAGTGTGCGCACTCCTTCGAACACGATGGCGCTCGCGTTGAGAAACGGCACTTCATGCGCCCGGGCGAAATCGTCCAGTTTGAACCCGAGCTCGACCTTGCGGATCATGATTTGCAGGTCCTGCGAGACCTCTGGCTGCTTCTCGTTCGCGAGCGCACTTTTCAGCCTGGCCAACACTTGCGCGGTTTCTTGCCGCTCCTCGTCTTCATCAGCGAGCGTCGGCTGTTGGATCAGAGGATCGTATTGACTGAGTCCTTGTCTGGAACCAAGAACAGGTTGATGTTTCATTGCAATCGACAACAGCATATTGGTGTAGCCATTGCTGACGGCGATCCACGAGTTCCCTTGCGGTGCCTGTGCCGAGGCGGGAAGGATCAAGAAAACGGCAGCGAGCAACATGCCAATTCTACGAATCGTTTTCACGTGTCCCCCTACATGAGATGGATCGCTTCACCTGGGCCACGCTGGCCACAAGGGATGCGGTTGTACTTGCTTGCATGCAGTCGAGTTTGCCGGCTCCATCTTATCTCCGATTCCAAAGTCCTGTTCAACAGTCCTCATCAACGCGCTAACCCAAGAATTCCTACTTTAGGTCGGGCTAGAGTGGGAGTGTAGGTTGTCAGTCGCACGCAAACCCAGAACGGCCATCCCGGTTCACTAAACACGTGGCCTCGGTGCAACATCCCCGGGCTCCAACTCGCTGGGCCGAGACCCACCAGAAAGGAGACAGTTCATGCCCGCATTTTCAGGCTCATTTTCGGGTACGAGGAGTTAGCCCGGCCCAAAGGGAAATCCTCCGTCCACGCATGGAATCTAGCGATCAGTCGTACCGATGGATACGCCGCCCCGCGAACCGCCATTCGCAACGCCTCTTTAATTGGAGGTTGGACTAGAAACTCTCTCACTCGCCGTGATACAAGAACACGGTCAGATCACGGGCGAACGTCGGGTTGCGGTTCCCGGCGAATGATTTTGGGCTCTGGCCCACTCAGGTTCTCTTCCATCTGATGTGGGACTGGTTTTATGGAGGTCTGCGCGATGGCTGGCATAAACTGGCTGCAAAACCCAGCGCATGCGCTGAAGAACAACGCTCTACCTGTCGCAAAAGAGGAGAAACTGTCATGAGTAGAATCCGATTCCCCGGAATGAAAACCGGTGTTGTTGTCTGCGCCGCGCTCACGCTGGCGGCGATCCTGTTGCTTCCATTTCCGAAGATAGCAATCGCCCAGGGAACAATGACGACGCAGGAGACGCTGCTGGACCGGATCCAGATTCAGGATCTGCTGACACGGTATTACGGCGACCTGTCAGCCGGCGCCAGCCATGATCTGGCCCAGTATTACGCCGAGGACGCCGTCCTCGACGTCAATGGAAAAGTCGCCAAGGGTCGTGAGGCGATTGAAAAGCTGTACGGGGAATTGGGCGGAGGCGGCCGGAGCGAAAGACAAGGGCGGACGCACATGCTGCTGAACAATCTTCTTGTCAGCGTCAGAGGAGATACCGCACAAGCGTGGCTGATCTGGACCGGCGTCATGAACGACACCGTGCGACTGACGCCCCGTTTCCTGGAGCAGGGTCGCGAATATGACGAGCTGGTCAAGCGCAACAACCGCTGGTATATCCAGCATCGGTATATCACCGCCGACAGCGGAATGCCGGCAACGTATGACGACACGTACAAGCCCCGTGAACACCCAGCCTTGCCCTAACGTCCCGCGTTGAAGCGCAGGGGCGGAGGCTACCGAGAAGTTAGTCCCGGCACTGCAAATGTCCGGTCAGCCGACTCATCAGGAGTCCGGTGGGATACAACTACACCTTGAGGACCTCGACTGCGACGTCCCCCTGTCACAGTGCGCCACTTTAGGGGCAGGCGCCGGAATCGCCAGGCGCTTCGCAACCTAAATTTTTACCCGGGTATATTTAGCCCATGGCCTATACGGTCTTTCAAGGTCTTCACAGGGTCTTATCCGGCAGCGCCGCGGAACTTGCCGACTATCTAAAGAACCGGCCGCAGGACGGCATCCTGGTTTTCGATGATGCAACTGGCACGCAAATTGACCTCGCTGACGTCGGTGGAAAACCAAAACAACTCGTAGAGAGACAGGGCGTCGAGACTCGCGGGCGCGGGCGACCACGGCTGGGCGTGGTCGCAAGAGAGGTCACCCTCTTGCCGCGTCATTGGGACTGGTTGAATCTCCAGCCCGGTGGCGCTTCGGTCGCTCTGCGCAAGCTGGTAGATGAGGCGCGGCGGACGAGCGGAGATCGTGACCGGGTCCGCGCGGCCCAGGAAGCCGCTTACCGATTCATGTCCGCCGTGGCTACCAACCTGCCCGGATTCGAAGCAGCAGCGCAGGCGCTTTTTGCATACGATCGGCGCCGTTTTACACAAATGATTGCGATCTGGCCCAATGACGTCCGCGACTACGCGGTCCGTCTGGCTTTCGCAGATCAGGCTTAGCGGCTCGACTCGGTGATCCGACCTTACGCATGGAAGGACGCAGGATACGTGTGTCCAATCTCATCATGAAAGGCGGCGAAGAAACGATGAGGATCTACAAGTCAGTTGAAGGCGAGCGCTTTGTTCGGGAGCGTTATAAGGCCTTTCTGAGGCGCTGGCCGGTGCCGAATCAGCAGATAGTCGTGCCAACAAGTCAGGGAGAAACGTTTGTCATTGTTTCAGGTCTGGATGATGCGCCGGCACTGCTCCTGCTGCATGGGGGCGCAGCGAATTCGGCGATGTGGATGGGCGAGGTAACTGCTTTTGCGCATTTCTTTCGCGTCTATTGCATCGACATGATCGGCGAGCCCGGACTGAGTGCTCCCGCGCGTCCGGCCCTTGCATCTGACGCTCACGCGGCGTGGCTGGACGACGTTCTGAACCATCTCGGTGTTGCCCGGGCATCGATACTGGGCGTTTCGCTGGGAGGCTGGCTGGCTCTTGACTATGCGATTCGCCGTCCCGCGCGCGTGGAAAGAGTCGCCGTGCTCTGCCCCGGAGGAATCGGGCGGCAGAAAGTGGGCATCGTCTTCGCCACGCTTCTGTCGCGCATTTTCGGCAGACGCGGCAAGCGCTGGCTGATGGAGCGAATCCTCGGCCGTGCCCCTGTCGATCCGCCGCCTCCGGTGAAGGCTTTCCTCGATTTCGGTGCGCTGATCCATCGGCACTTCCGGCCTCGCATGGTGAAGCTGCATTTTTCCGACCGCGCCCTCGCGAGCGTGCGCGTGCCGCTGCTCGCGATCGTTGGCGCGCGCGACGTGCTTTTCGATTCAGCGCAGACCAAACGAAGACTGGAAACGCTGGTCAACGGTGCGCAAGTGGTGTATTTGCCGGAGGCAGGGCACATGATCGCTGGTCAAACGGCTAGGGTGCTGGAATTTATGAGCTCTGGCCGTAACTGACGCATCGGTCATTCTGCCCGTAATATTCATTGCGGGGCGGCAGAAGGTACCGCTCGTGCGCCCCTACTGAACATCGTAGACCCGGCCCTGCGTGATCCGTTCCGCATCGAGTAAGATGCGTAAGCAATTTACCCGCGACACCACCCAGAAGATCGGCAACTCGGAACTAAACGCAAAGTCCTGATAAACGGGGTGACCGGACATTTGGTTTTTGACGCGAACTGACGGCTGGCTGGGATACTTTCGGGGGTGCCTGTCTCTTAGCCCTCGCCTGCGTTGACCCTCTTTTTCGGCGAGCCTATACTGCTGTTTTCGATGTGCTTCCTCATAAGGAGAAATCATCGCCATGATTCAGACCGACCAGGCAGTCATTCTTAGCGCGGTCCGCACGCCGATTGGAAGATTTATGGGCGGACTGTCGTCGCTCTCCGCGCCCGATCTGGGAGCCAAAGTCGTGGGGGAAGCAGTTCGCCGCGCTGGCATCGAACCCAAGCAAGTGGACGAAGTAATCATGGGCAACGTGGTTCAAGCGGGCCTGGGACAGAATCCCGCGCGCCAAGCCGCCTTGCGCGGCGGGCTCGACCCGCGCGTCGCCGCCATGACCATCAACAAAGTCTGCGGTTCGGGACTCAAATCGGTCGCGCTGGCCGCACAGGCCATCGCCCTCGGCGAATCGGAAATCGTCGTCGCGGGCGGCATGGAATCCATGTCCAACTGCCCCTATCTGCTCAAGGGCGCGCGCACCGGCTACCGCCTGGGCAACGCCGAAATTTTCGATTCCATGATCGTCGACGGTCTCTGGGACGTCTACGAGAACTACCACATGGGCATGACCGCCGAACTCGTCGCCGAAAAGTACGGCATCTCGCGACAGGAGCAGGACCAGTTTGCGCTCGATAGCCACCGCAAGGCCGTCAACGCCACGAAGGCCTGCTACGTGACCGATCAGATTCTGCCCATCGAGATTCCGCAAAAGAAGGGCGCTCCCGTGGTCATCAAGACCGACGAGTCTCCCCGTGAGGACACTTCGCTCGAAGCGCTCGGCAAGCTGAAGCCCGCTTTTAAGAAGGATGGCACCGTCACCGCCGGCAACGCGCCGGGCACCAACGACGGCGCCGCCGCCGTTGTCGTCACCAGCGCGAAGAACGCAGCTCACATGGGCAAAAAGCCGATGGCCCGCATCGTTGCGCAGTCCGTCAGCGGCATCGAGCCGAAATGGATCATGATGGCGCCCGTCGAAGCCGTCGAAAAAATCCTGAAGAAGACCGGCTGGGATCGCGACAAGGACGTTGACCTCTACGAGCTGAACGAAGCCTTCGCCGTGGCCGCGATCGCCGTCACGCGCGCGCTGAAGATCAGCCCCGAAAAAGTCAACGTCAACGGCGGCGCGGTCGCTCTCGGCCATCCTATCGGCGCATCCGGCGCGCGCGTCCTAGTCACGCTGCTTTACGAATTGCAGCGCCGCAACGCCAAGCGCGGCATCGCCGCCCTCTGCCTCGGCGGCGGCAACGCCGTCGGCCTGGCCGTGGAGCGTCTGTAGCGCTTCGGCGTCGCACACTTGCCGCCTGCGACTTATGTTCTGCCCGCGATGCAAAGCCGAATATCGCCCAGGCTTCACGCGCTGCTCCGATTGCGCTGTGGACCTGGTGTCGTCGCTTGATCCCTCGGCGCCCTCTGCGGCGCCCGCCGGTCCGGCCCTCGCGTGGCGCGGCGACGATCCGGTGATTTTCAGCCGCGTGCTTGCAGCCTTGCAAACTGCGGAGATTCCGACTCATCAAATCGTCGACCATGACCAGTTCGCGTTTCAGCCGGGGATTTTGAGGCCATGCTACGGAATCTTTGTCCGAAGAGAAGATGCACCACGCGTGGAAGAAATCGTTCGCTGGGCAATCGAGGGAGAGCCCACCGAATAGCGCCGTTCGTCTAACCAACTCAGCGCCTTAATTCGCCTCTCCAGTTCTTTACGTCGCGCGAAGCGAACGGCGTTATCATCAGCGCACCATGTCTGCGGAATCAATCAAGACCGTCGCCGTCCTCGGCGCCGGCACGATGGGCAATGGCATCGCGCACGTCTTCGCGCGCTCCGGATATTCCGTGCTCCTCCGGGATGTCGAAAAGAAATTCCTCGATCGCGGCCTCGAAACCATCTCCAAAAATCTCGACCGCGAAGTGAAAAAAGGCAAGCTCGCCGAAGCCGATAAATCCGCCACGCTCGCGCGCATTCAGCCCGTCACGGATATCATCGCCCTCGTCGCCGCCGATTTCGTCGTCGAAGCCGTTCCCGAGCAGCTCGACCTGAAGACCCGCGTCCTGAAGGAAGTGGACGCCATTCTCGGCCCCGGAGTTATCCTCGCCAGCAACACTTCTTCGATTTCCATCACGCAGCTCGCGGCGCAAACGCGCCGCCCGGAAAAGTTCATCGGCATGCACTTCATGAATCCCGTGCCGGTGATGACGCTGGTGGAAGTGATCCGCGGCCTCGCCACCAGCGACGACACGTTCGCCACGACCATGTCGCTCTGCGAAAAGCTCGGAAAGAGACCGGTTGCCGTCAACGACTCGCCCGGCTTCGTCTCCAATCGCGTCCTCATGCCGATGATCAACGAGGCGGCCTTCGCCGTGATGGAAGGCGTCGCCGCGCCCGAAGCCGTTGACACCGTGATGAAACTCGGCATGAACCATCCAATGGGTCCGCTCGAACTCGCCGACTTCATCGGCCTCGACGTCTGCGTGGAAATTCTCAACGTCCTCTACAAGGGCTTCGGCGACTCGAAATATCGAGCCTGCCCGCTCCTCCGAAAATATGTTGCGGCCGGCTGGCTCGGCCGCAAATCCGGCCGCGGCTTTTACAAGTATTAGTCGCGTCCCTCGCTGGCTCGCTCCAACCTTTCACGCGCCGCTCTGCATCTTTACTTATTAGGAGGAGTGATCATGTCGAACCAATTCCCCAAGCTCGTTCATCTGGTCGGCGCCGGCGCGGTGATTGCGGCCTCGCTGATCTCAGTTTCCGCTCATGCTCAGAGCACTCAGAAAACGCTTCAGCAGCGCCGCGCGGCTGTCGAGGTCCAGCTCCAGAAGGAAGTGCGGCACGTTCTCGTGATGCAGCCTTTCTATTCCGTGTTCGATAACTTGGAATATAAAGTTGAAGGCGACCGCGTCACGCTAATGGGCCAAGTCGTCAAACCGGTGCTCAAGGAGGACGCCGCCGCATCGGTTAAAGCAATCGAGGGCGTCTCGGCGGTGGACAATCAAATTGAA